>WJIL01000061.1 GCA_014730275.1 Candidatus Lokiarchaeota archaeon
TCAACAGTATCTTCTACTCGAGGCTTTTCTATGATTGCTCCTCGCTGATTTCCGTCTTTGTCGAAAATCGTCACCCACGGAATTGCGGTCACATTCCATTCCTCGATTTCGGGGGGAGAGGGTGGAATCCTCCATTGTCGGTCTTTGTTGAGAGGGTCAGTCTTGATACCACCAAACACTCTCACGTCAAGTCCGGCTTCTTCCTCCAACTTAGCAAGTGCTGGAACCATCTCTTTGCAGTCACCACACCATGCTGCGCTCATAACAACGAATACATAATCATCAGAAATCTCTGCAAGCTTTTTTGTTGCTTCAGGAGCAAGTCTACATTCGTTATACTTCTCAAGGAACATATCGCCTTGCTTACCTTCCATCTTCTCAATGTACTCTTTTGCCGTGACAGTCCGGCTTCTAATATCGTCGAGATCAACCATATCGAATCGGATGTACGAAGACAGAGTTCCCATAAAAGTTGTTGTCATCTGCAAAAATCAAGCTGTTCAGGCTATTGGAATTGGTTCATTTACTCGAAAGGATTCCTAATCGTAAGAAATTCATATTTCTCAAAATCTCTAACATTTTCTGTAAGGAGCATTTTTACATGATTCTCTTTCGCAATCGCAGCCAATACACAATCAAATAATTCAGCCCCACTGATTCCGTGTTTCCTCGTGAGCTCAAATACCAAGCTGGGAGTTGTGATTTGAGGTTCAATGATTTCTATTGCGCCACTAATCCACAAATCCTGGCAAATACTGGCGGCTTGATCAGTACTCAGGGGATGGTGCACCCTTCGAACATTGGTAACAACCGAAAAGAATTCGTATAGTATCTGAGAAGTTATGCAAACCTCTAACTGACCATCAAGCGCTTCACGAAGTACTCCTGCTGCTTTCTCTTGATGTGGAGATGCGTGATTATGAGCGTGGACAAAGATATTAGTATCAAGCAACATCTTCATAGATTTCTTCCCTTCTGAGAGTACCTTTGATTTTCCCAAGATTGGGTGGCGCATCAATTCGTTCTAGAATCCGATTAGTAGCTTCAGTAGATTTTAGAACAATCAACTTTACACCATCATCTGTTAGATGAAACCGAATAATATCTCCATCTCTCAACCTGAGTTTTTCACGAATCTCTCTCGGAACGTAGATTTTGTCCTTGTAGTACCTCGTCTCGTTCATTTCAACCTCACGATTACCCAATGTATTGGGTAATTATAACCTTTTGCAAGGAAATTGATAGATTACTAATTGCCCTGGAAATCACAATAAGCAGAGTTAACCAGTAAGGCATATGCTAACAGATAAGCAAAGCAAATGCTCGCCAAAGCATATTTGATAAGGGTGAAAATCGAAGTACAAATAAGTCAGAGTGAGTGGTTTCTAATCCAGTAGTGGACTACATGGAGCGCAGCAGAGCTATCAGGTATAAACAGAAGATTGCCTATATCCTTACTTGCCTTGATGAAATTGACAGCGCTATGCCCAAACCAGAAGGGATTGTGTTAAAGGGAATATACTATGACCTCAGTTTCGCGATTGATGCGGCAATGGATATGATTGCCATGCTTTGAAAGGATTTAGGAATAATGCCAAGGGGAGACTATGAGAATATCGAGAGCTTAGAAGCGAAAAGCATTCTGAATGCTGATTTGGCAGAGAGGTTAGCAAAGTGCAATGGACTAAGGAATGTCCTAGTTCATCAATGCAATGGAATAGATGAGAACTTGGTTGCGGAGGAACATATTACCAAGCATTGATGAAATTCGAGATAATTTGAGCTTCCTATCAGACAAAGGAGTTGTGCTTTTTGGTTCATACGCATCTGGAAAAGCTGGGCCTCAATCGGATATTGATGTAGCCATTGTTACACGTTTAGACGATCGAAAAGAAATGATGCAGATTAGAATTGAAGCTGCTGGAAAGGCTCCGGATTATTATGATATTCAAGTATTCGAAGCTCTTCTACTGATTCTACAAGGAGCCATAATAGAGAATTTCGTAGTTCTAATTGGCGATCCTCTTGAAATTGGAATGTATTTCTACCACATCAGAAAAATCTGGGATGATTACCGCCACAGGATTGAAGTTCCCACGATAGATGAAATTCGCAAAGGAATAGCAGAAAGCTAAGAGGGAATTTGGAAACAGCAACATATACTTCCTAGTAAACACGGAAAAAAGAGGGGGAATGAGACCCCCCTAAGACGATTCTACCAGCTATTTTGTTGCAGCGCTGAACGTACAGTCCTCAATTCTCACACTAGGAATGAATGTCGGTGTATTTACTTCCCACCAGTACACCTGCCTTCGATCATTCCCCAACGCGGAAATATTCGAGAACATCCGGAGAAGATTGTCGCTTATTCTCAGATTCTTGATAGGTTTCATTGCACCATTCTTGATGAGGAACATCGCATCCCGCGGAATACTCGAAAACTCGCCGCTTTGGTAATTCTGGAATCGCGTGTACCAATTGCTTGTAACGTATATAGCGGGGTCATTCCCTTCTATCAATTCTTCAAAAGAATGATCGCCATTATCGAAAACCAGATTCGTAGGAGCTGGCAAAAGCATCTTGGTTCCTCGACCCAGCGATACTGCATCCGAATTCCCGGTAGATTCTGTTTCATACATCCGAGCGGTACTCGTATTATGTATGAAGCTCTTTAGCACGCCGTCTCCAACAATTTCTGTTTCCTCTGTGGCTGTACCTTCCATATCGAATGTCTTGCTCGCCACTCCGCCTTCAACTTGAGGGGCATCTCGGACAGTAATAGATTCAGGAGCAATCTGCTCACCCATTTTGTCACCCAAGGGAGACATGCCTATGAGGACAAAGAATGGATTAGCAGCACCAGGAATATAGCCAATGAGATTCGCAGCAACAGTAGGACTGAAAATTACATCGTAAGTACCCGGCTCTCCTTGTTCCGCCCCTTCAGCCATTTTTGAAAGACGACCGGCTTTTCTGCCAGCGTTGACGAAATCATCTTCAGATTCGGAAGGGATGGTTCCGCATGTAAGACCTTGTCCGGAGTAGTCTAGTTCATCCTGAAAGGCGCGTATATTGAAATCATATTGCGTTCGTTTCTCATCTGCCTCGGGACCAAAACTGGACCGGAAGAAAATTGTTTCCTCTGAAAACTTGAGCGCTCCAGCCACTCGCTTGGCACCTTTAGCAAGAGCCGCATCTATGGCAGCATTGACATGCTCTGGCGCTTCCGCGGTGAAATCATCGATATTAGAATCATAGCAGCCAGACAATGATTCGTATTCCTGAGCACTATCCTCGACACCTGCAAAGAATTTCGACTCGGGGAGTCGTTTGATGAAAGTAATGGCATCATCAATGGTTTCTTTGACTTCAGCCTCGCCGGTTACGGAGCGATTGGTAAAACCAGTTTTAGCACCTTCAACTATAAGAAACAGATCAAGTTCAAGTTCTTCCCAGCGTTTGCTAATGTCAATGGCATTTTGCGAAAAGCGAATCTGAGAACCTGTTGAAATAGTTCCCCGAGCAAGGATGCCTTCAACCTTATCTTCTGCATAATCCACGGCTACGTCAACGTAATGCTTCAAGCGATCTATATCATGCATTAGCCAACACCTCCAAGCCGGATATTTCTGAATCGGATTTGCCCGCCTCCAGCATAAATCGGGACACCCTGCATCGGATCGCTTTTGCCGCACGTTCCAGGAAAGTCCAAGCTGAGTTCATCGGATACAGCGTCTACAGAGCTTAGCAAACCAACGCTTGTGGTCTCCAGAACGGGACGCTTAATCATTGTATCAGTAAGCTCTCCATCCTTTATCAGATACGCTTCAGAGCCCTTGTACTTGCTCTGATACCTCCTATCATCTATATTCCACTCAGCAAAGCTTCGCATGTACACGCCCAAATCCACATCCTCGATGAGCTCTTCAAAAGAATGGTCACCAGGTTCGAAATAGGTATTGCTCATTCGAATGATAGGCTCACGATTGAATCCGGAACAACGTGCAGCTCCATTCGAGCCCATGCCAAATTTGACTCCGAATTCTCGATTCAGGAGCGGCTCATTCGCAATTCCATCCTTGATGAGTTCGCGTTTGCGTGCCTTCACACCTTCATCATCGTAAAGGTAGTAGCCGCCAGTATTCGGAATTGTGGGGTCTTCAGAGACGTTTACAACCTCGGATCCTACCCTCGATTCACCAATATCTAGATCCCGCCAGAAACTCTCACCTGCCTGTGCCCCTTCTCTGCCCATGATTCGGTCACCTTCGCTAGGATGTCCGACATTCTCGTGGGCTATGATGCCGGCAACTTCATGACCAACCACCATGTCAATCTCTTGTTCCATCAGTTCAGGAACTTCTTCAGCTTCTTGAGCAGCACTCTTGAGCCGCTCGACTTTGTCCTTCAGATCGTCAACTAGGTTAGTCTCTTCAATCCGTTCCCAGCCGCCACATTTCGTTAAATCGAAGAATTTCTGTTCCGTTCCGACTTTGGCTTTTGCGGTCAGTATGGCACTAATCAGGATGAAACTCTTGAAGGCAGAGATTTTGCAGCCCTCATTTGTTACCAAGTACTTCTCATATTCTGTTGGTGTCATCATGAGAGTATATTGAGATAAGCCCTCCATCTGTTCATTAAGATCGTTGCAGACTTCCATGATGGTGTCATTATCAACATCTGAGACCCGTTGATCGACATCTATTCTCCATTCTGCTTCCGTGTCTACTGGCTCACCAAAATCAATGGGTTCCTTCCGATTCGCGTTCTTCGCCATTTTGTAAGCAGCCTCAATGACTTCCTTGGCTAGGCCTTTTTCCATTCTATCAAAGGATCCAAAACCTAAGCCACCATCGGCAAGAACTCTGACACCGATTCCCTCAGCGGGTTGAAATCCTCCAGCCATTGGTTCGCCGTTTCTGTAAGCAAAAGATCGCGACTGTTGATTGATATAGCGAGCTTCTACGTAACTGCAGCCGAGTTCAGTACCGTAATCTATACAGAATTCAGCCATATCCTTTCCGTTGTTCAAGATTCTCTCCACGAGAATTGTAGATTGGTTACTAGAAATAAAGACTCCGAATATCTTTTTTCGCATACTCTCCAGTTTAGATGTGAAATAATCAGCGATTTCTCACCAGTTTCCCAATGACGTAGATTCTATCCAGGAATCTTGACGCGTTCATAGATGATATTTAGAACCTCTGCAATTGCAAAAATTGTTATCACATAACCGATCGCGACGAAAATATAGACTTCTAGAATTCTGTAGGTAAAATGGGCAATTGCCCACCCTGCACTCAAAAAATCAAAGAAACCAATCAGAAGGCCAAGAGATGTCATTTTTGGCAGATATGTAGCCTCGTTTGACCAACCTGGAATCATTGTTCTAACTGCTTGCGGAATGACGATGTAGATTATCCCCTGTAGTTTGGTCATTCCAAGGGATCTCGCAGCTTCCATTTGCGTTCCCGCAACCCCCTCGATGGCACCCTTTATGTATCCTTCTTGGTAAGCACTACTATTCAACCCCAAAGCCAGGCACATTGCGGTGAAAGTATCAAATGCAAGAAAAGGATACTGCTCAATGAGACCTGAGGCGCCTCGGAGACCGAAATAGAGAATGAAGAGCTGAACTGTCAGGGGGGTGCCTCGGAATATCTCGACATAACCAGAAATAATAGTCTTGGAGATTCTCCCACCAAATACTTCAACAATAGATGCTGGAAATCCTATAACAAACCCCAAAAGCAAGGCAATACCAGCTACCTGAAGAGTATGAATATACCCTTCAATTAGCATATCTTGATAGATTGGATTTGTTAACCACTCAAACATTAGTACCCCTTCAGTATTTCCAAGAAGCTCTTGGCTCTCTTACTCTCCGGATTCTCGCTGAAATGCTGTGGTGTTCCCTGTTCAACTATCTGTCCATCTTCCAAGAACATCATTTCATCAGCCGCAGCCATAGCGAAGCCCATCTCATGAGTAACCAATATGATTGTTCGTCCTTCTTCTGATAGTTCGCCCATCACATCAAGAACTTCACCCGTGAGTTCGGGATCTAGCGACGAGGAGGGTTCATCAAAGATTATGAGTTCAGGATTCATTACAAGTGCTCTGGCTATCCCCACTCGTTGTTTCTGGCCCCCAGACAGCTCTGCTGGATAGTGGCTTGCATGAGTTTCAAGTCTCACATCCTCGAGTGCTTTCATAGCCCTTTCTTCTGCTTCTTCCTTCGAAAGACCCATTACCCTCCTCGGACCAATACTAACATTTCCTAAAGCTGTCAGATGATGAAACAGATTAATGTTCTGGAAGACATACCCTATCCTTGCTCGGATTTTATTCAGGTCAGTCGAAGCAGAAGTTATTTCGATATCACCAAGCCATATCTCTCCCTTTGTTGGTATCTGAAGCATGGCTATACACTTAACAAGTGTACTCTTTCCACTTCCACTAGGACCGAAAAGGACTTTGGTTTCACCCTTGGCTAAGTCAAAGGATACCCCTTTCACAGCAGTTATGTCGGGGTATTCCTTCCAAAGGTCTCGAACTTTCAGGACTATGTCACTCAATTCTATCCCTCATATACCTAATTCCTTTCTTTTTCTAGTTGCCCACCAGTTGAGAGCTCGTGATATTGGCAGAGTTAGGCACATATATAGAATGGCGGCCAGTACATATGCCCAAAGCACAGGAATTGCCGGATTGGCTCTCAGGTAATCTGCCCTCCTCATAAGCTCGGCAATACCTAGTATATAGGCAAAGGATGAATCCTTCAGCACAACAGCGTATTCGCTTGACCATCCTTGGAGAGATACGGTGAGGGCTTGGGGCAGTATAATCAATCGTATAGCTTCGCCTTTCGTGAGTCCAATTGACCTTGCTGCATCCATCTGTCCTGTACTCACAGTATCAATCGCGCTTCTGAATATTTCTGATTGGTAGGCTCCACTTCGTATTCCAAGCGAAAAAGATGCAGCAGGAAGTGGTTGGTTGAAAAATGGAATGAACAAACCCAATACAAAATACGTTATCAAAATCAATGCGAGAATTGGTATTCCTCTAAGGATCCGTTCATAGCCTCTTGCAATTGCTCGTATTTCACGCCCACCATAAACTCGGCCAATAGCGACGATAAACCCAATGCCAATGCCAATCACAAGGGCAATTATGCTTATAAGGAGAGTCTGGGGAATTCCTGGACCCAAGTAGAAAAGAATGTAAATCAATGAATCCAAGATAGTCATTCGAGTCCCCTTGTATTTCTCTTTTGATTAGATATAGATAATAAGTGTGTTGAAAATCAGAATTGCAATCAAAAAAAAAGATTGGGAGGGGAATTGAAATTCCCTATACGTCCCATTTTGCTCTCAATTCGTCTATTGTTCCATCAGCTATCATATCAGTTATTGCTGCATTCATCTTTTTGCAGAGCATATCAAAGTCTTCATGGAGTAGGATTCCATATGGCCTTCCGCTACCTCTGAAGACAATGGTCATTGCTGGTCCTAGCCAACTTGCCTTCTCAGAACCCTCAGCTATATCCTCAATAAAGGGTGCGTCCATGAAGGCACCATCAACTGGAACTGATGTTGAGTTCAATGCTGATACTATGGAGTCAGCCTTCTCGTAGGTTTCTATGTAGTCAGACAATCCCAAATTCAACATCCGTTCATGCTGGACGGTACCTGATTGAACAGCGATTGTGAAATCGTAGTCCTCAACTTCTGTTAGACTCGAAATTGAGCCATTGCAAGCCTCAGTAGCGCTTTCAGTAAGAACCAATGCCACACCACCCGGAAGGTAGCCAAGAGTTGTTTGGATGGGGTTCCCTTCCAATCTTGATGCCTTGATGGTAAAAGCAGCTATAGCAGCATCGAAGTTCTTGTATTTTATGTCAGGGATAATGGTGGTGAAAGACTTCTCAGACCATTCCAGGGTAAGATTCAATCTGGCCGAGATATTTCGCATGATGTCAGCGTCAAATCCTACAATCTCGTCGCCTTCTTTGAATTCGAACGGCGGATAGTCAGGACTTGTCGCCACTGTTAGATAGCCGCGCTCTTGGATTTCTTCCCAACGCGTTGCTTCGGTTTCGGCTCCCATCGGGGAGAAGTAGAGAGCTGTCATTGCAGCACCCCAGATGATAGCCACAACCATCACAACGGCCAGAATTTTGTTCATTCTACCTGATTCCATATTCACTCCTCATGCCTTAATAATGTGTAAACTCCCTTAAAAACATCCTCAAACCTGAATAATCAAATAAAAATCACATATAGCCCGATAGGTAGATTATAGCTACATTATTCACTCAATTGGACCACTAATGACTACCAGAAATGCACAGCATTGTGAAATGCAGTTAGAAACGACACTTAGTAACCCTCGAGCAAGCTCATAGAAGATATAAAATAGGAAGAGGCACTATCCCAAAAAGAACATCGAGTGATGCAGCTTGGAAGACATACAGAACATAGAAGTTATCCGGAACAGGAAGAACATAGCCATAGCCATATTCCTCATTTTAGATTTTATCCAAATCGCTTTTGTCTCCTTTCTTACGTTTGACGAGCAATCACCCCTGGTAATCGGATTTGATCTTGCAAGGGCAAATCCATACAGCTCCATATCGGTATTCACAAGTATTTGTGTAGCTCAGGTTTTGCTAATCTATCTGTTTGTTGCAAGCATCATCAACAAGAAGGAAATGATTCAACTCTATCCTGAATATGATGAAAGCCAAAAACTGCCATGTGATTTTGCTCGTGACGAGATTGTTGATTGGACCCAGAAATTGGCCCAAGAAGCCTCAGTAGATGTTGATAGAATATTTCTGTTACACTCACCTATACCAAATGCATTTACATTCAGTTTGCCAATTGTGGGAAACGCGATTGTTCTTCATAGCAATACGCTTGATTTCCTGTTACCAAGTGAAGTAGAATCCATTATTGCTCATGAATTGGGTCATATTAAGAATAAGGATTCGATAATCAACATATTGACACATATGCCAGGGTTCTTTGTGCAACTAATCTATCTGTATGTTTACCTTCGTTTAGGACTTGCTGCTGCTACCTCGTTCATAGTCGATTTCAATCCGCTATTCGGAATGCTCAGAATTGCAATTCTTGTTAGTTTCTTCTTTCTTTCAAGGTTCATGGTGAATCTAAGCAGGTTATTTACTAAGAAGGCATCAAGAGACGCAGAGCTTCTGGGCGATTTCTATTCTGCAGAGATGACAGAATCGAATCAAACAATGAACGCACTTATTCGACTAGGGCAAAGAGTTGAGACAGTTACGATTTTTGCAGAGGAGCTGAGATGGTTGGATTCGCTTAGTGAAGAGAATCGCTGTAAATTGACAGGAGAACAGCTTAGGGAAATCATATTTTCATATCCACTGGACGAAATTGATGAAACGAACGCAAGAGAAGAGGCCCCAAGGATATACTTGACGAGGAAACTGGAGAATCTAAGAGAAGACTACAAACTGAAGATTTCAGATGAGGAGATTAAGGAAGCCATAGACCCTGCAGTGGAATCTCTTAGTCTAGCCAGAAAGACGAAGACAAAATTAGAAAATCTCGAAGATAAAACTGTCAACTGGAGAGAGGTGGACTACAACAGCGATAAGCGGCTTAACAAAGAAGAGCTCGCCGATTTGGTAAAGTTGTTGAAAAGCAACCCAACCAAGCTGATGTTTACAAATGAAGTTGGAGCAAAGCTTCTGATGATTGATCATCCGGATTTCAGAAAGAGAATTCTAACGCTTGCCAAACACTTTCCATTGGAATGAAAACAACCAAACAACAGTAGCAACGAAAAGCATTGTGACGGTGCCTAATCCAGTGATTCAGTGAATGATGTAATTCTGTCACAGGCAGCCACAACCCGTGGAGCTACAGTCATGATGAATTCTTGGTGGTTTTTATGGATTCTATCTTTTGAGTTCAAGAAGTTTTCAAGCGCTGAAGCTCCGTCATAATCCACCGATGCTAGACGTAAACACAAGTCTTGCTCGGGCATGCCAAATTCCGAGCCGGGTAGACTAACAACACCGAGGTTTTTCAAGAAGAATTGTGCAAGTTCTTTTGAGGTAGAAACCCCTCTTTCTTGCAATGATGCTCGATGCTTGTTCCAATCAGGAAGAAGATAGAAGGCCCCTTCAGGTGCAGGACATCGAATGTCTGCTGAATCAAGACGGTTATGCACGTATTTTGTCATAATCTCATGAATGGAAGCACAGTCTTTGATGTAGTTGACCATCGTAGAGGCTGTACTATAGCCTTCTATGGCGGCATATTGAACAGGGGCTGCAACACAGGACCATGTCTCGCTGGCAATCGATGAAATAGCATCAACAAGTGTTTCCTCGCTTTCAGGAACCAGCATGACGCCCATCCGATAACCACCTAAAGATCTATCTTTAGCCATTCCTCCTGTAACAATCGTACCCTCAGGATAGTATTTTGCGATGCTTTGATGTACATTATCTCCGTATGATATGAGACCGTAAATCTCATCGGATATGACTATAATGTTGTTTTCTTGGGCAACTGTTGTTAGGGTTTTGAGGTCTGCGGCTGAGTATTCGTGACCAGTTGGATTATTCGGATAGTTGAGAAGTAGAATCTTCTGTTGGTCTCGAGAATAGTCCATTTCACTTAGTTTCCGTTCGAGAGTCCTAACCTGCAATCGATAGGAATCCTCGTACATCGTTTTGAGGGAGAATGTCTCTTTGCCAACTAGTTTCGCCTGATGCTGATAACTTACCCACGAAGGAGCTGGTAGAAGAAGTGGCCCCTCAAGAGAAAGCAAAGCAGCATATATCAGAGTCTTACTTCCAGGCCCAACTACTATTTGTTCAGGAAGATATTCTAAATTGAACATAACACGATAAAATGTGGAGATTTGTTTTCTCAGCGGCAGAATTCCTTGAGAAGAGAGGTAACTTTTTTGATCTGCATTGTTGCAGAGGGCCTCCCTAACAGACTGATTTACGGGGAATGGTGATTCTCCGAATCCCATGTGAAGCAATGTTTCACCCTTGGCGCGAAGGTTTTTCGCGAACTCGTTGATTGCCAAGGTAGCAGAGTGTTTTGTGTGCTTCACCCTTGAAGAAAGCTCCATTTTTGATACAATCCATAGTGAATAGGCAATCTAAAACAGATATACATGACGCTCATCTGTGCTGATTTGTAACAAACACTTGCTTCCGCGCTCTCAATTCATTTTTATGCAATGAAGTGTAAGAATAGGTGAGCTAAGGAATTGTTGAGGTTGAGACAGTGGTTGTAGTAATTGTGCTTATTCAAGTGAAAGCAGGAGCAGCTGAAAAAGTCGAGAAAGCAGTAGGTTCTTTCGACGAAATAGAACGCGCCCATATGGTGACCGGGCCTTATGATGTCATCGCCCATGGCGAACTGGAATCTAAGGCTGATTTTAGAAACTTCGTGGATAGAATCCATGAACTAGAGGGAGTCATTAGAACGGAGACCTGTATGGGAATCTAGGAAGCTCCACTGAGTCCGTTCTGTGTTTGCGGGACTATCGTTCTGTTGGCCCTAACAGCTGGTTCAAACGCTCATCAGCTCAGATGAGAGTTTGGGTCATGAGTCTCTTAAAATTCCGAAAGAGCACCTCTGGATCGTATGTTTCTCTCAGTTAAGCGGAAGAGAAGCAATCCAATAACTATGAAAACAACATCCAAAACTACAAGTGCCACAACAGCATTCATTGCTGCAGAGAATGCAAGACCCTGCATCAGAAAACCTCTGAAACCCTCAACACTCCAAGTAAGAGGGGAAGCTAATGCTACATATTGAAGCAATGGAGGCAAAACTGCGAGTGGGTAAGACATTGGTGCAACAAGCAGAAGAATGCTAGATAGAAACTCTACAACCATCCACGCCTGCTTGGCCACAAGCACTATACACACAACAGTCAGTACCAATCCCTGCATAGCTAGTATCGAAAGACCGACCACAGCAAGTGCAGGTAGAACACCCCATATACTTAGATTGACTCCAAAGAGCAGTACGGAAACACCTAGCTGAAGCACTACGCCTAGACCACCATGTTGTAAGTTATGAAGTGTCGAGCCCCAGACAATTGTCTCACGTTTAATCGGAGTCGTCATAAGTGTCTCTAGGGTTCCAACGTTCTGCTCCCGTCGTAACGCGAATCCAGTTCCCCAGAGAAGGCTAATTGCCAAACCAGTATATGCAGTTCCAATTGCGACGTAACTGAGCCAGTCGCTTGTTCCTACTAGCTCTTGAAGAGAACCGGATTCCATTCCGCCTGTTACTGATGTTCCTACTAACAAATAGGGAACGAGCCAGAGGATAGGCATGACAATAAACCAAAGAACACTAAGCGGATAGGAAAGCTCCACTTTCCACTGTTTTATTGCTAGGGCACTAGCAGCACGAATCTCTGCTCTTATGCCCTGTCGTTGCCAAATGCGTTCATGTATATTCTGTTTCTCCATTTCAAAATCCCCCCATATGACCCCGTTTCTTCGTCCATCGTTCAGCATATTGGAATACAACAAGCCCGATTCCCCAGAGTAGAAGACCTAGCAGGCCAAGAACAGTCAGAGCTTGCAAGAACGACCAAATTTCAAATACTCCAGTAATGGCAATATGCCGAATCGTTACTAGTGCGATTGTAGTTGGCACAAGGTAAGCTAGAAACCGCACATTTCCGGGTAATGCTTGGAGAGGGTAATTGATTGGTGATACCATATACGTCGTCTCGGATATCAGCTGAGTCAATACGCTGGGATCTTTAAACACCATAATCAGACCTGCTAGCATGAAGCTGAATCCGTAGAGGGCCGTTACCATAATTGTGAGCAGGATTACAGTTGGAGCAATGGCTATAGCTGTATAGGTAACTCCAAACAGCAAAGTTGACAGACCTAACAAGACCAGTGCTTGAACGGTCCCTTGGATGGTGTCTGAGAAGGCCGCTCCTAGGAGGATACTGATCCTTGGAACAGGTGCGAGGAAAAGTGGTTCTAGGGTTCCACTGAATTGCTCCCATCGGAAATTGTTTCCTACAGCCCAAATGCTATTGTCCAAGTACATGAAGACAAACCAGCCGATAACACAGAATTGAATGAAATCGGTGAATCCTGAGAGCTCAATGAAGCTGGCCGAGGTTCCAAAACCTCCGACCGCATTGGCCATAAACAAATACGGTGAGAACCACAATATAGGAAGCAAACCCCAGACTAATAGATTGGCTGGATACCTAAGAGCAATCTTTAGGTTCTTGGTCGCAAAGACCTTTGCTGCAGACCAATCCATCAATTTTGGTTCAAACTCAGTGAGATAGCCATTGACTTCGTGCTCCCAAGATTCTTGGTCTTGAAATTCGGGTGCAGTCAATCTTCGATCCTCCTCCCAGTGAGCTGCAGAAACACATCGTCAAGTGTGGGTTCTTTTATCTCAAAATGTTCGACTTTCACGTCTGGAGTATTATGCAAGTAGTTAAGCAATGTATGTGCCATATCGTAACCATCGTGTGCATTAACAACAATCTCAGAATGGCCATTCCTCGTGCTCATTGCGGTCGACATCACATTAGCAAAGCTCTTGATTTCATCAATATTTGGAACTCCTAGAACTCTGATCCGAACACTATCATAGTCACGAACATTTTCTTTGAGCTCATGCGGCGTGCCTAGACTCTGAAGTTCACCTTCGTTGATGAGGGCTATTTTGTCACAAAGCATATCGGCCTCATGCATGTAGTGGGTTGTCAATAGGATAGTTTTATCCCGCAGTTTGTTCTGAATGTAGCTTCTCAAATCTGTTGCAAATGTGGGATCCAATCCCTGTGTAGGTTCATCAAAGAGGAGCACCGGAGGATCATGGAGCAACGACCGTGCAAATACAATCTTCATGCGCATACCATGGCTGAGGTTTTCCGCTTTCTCGTCAGACTTCTCAAGCAAGTCCATTCGCCCCAGAAGTTCATCAGCCCGTTCCTTTGCTTCAGATGTTGTCATGCGATAGAGTTTGCCAAAGAAAATCAAGTTCTCTCGAGCTGTAAGTTTCCAGTAGATGCTTCTTTCGTTTCCTTGGCATACACCCATAGAAGCTCGTGCATAGAATGATTCCTTCAGTACATCGAAACCGTTGACCTTTGCAGTTCCAGATGAGGGAAGAACGAGAGTTGCCAAGCACTTGATTAATGTGGTTTTGCCCGCGCCGTTTGGCCCTAGTAATCCATAGACTCTGCCTTTTGGAATGTCCAGTGATACACCTTTGAGCGCCTGGACTTGTTTTCTTTGCGTGGGAATGACAATTGCTCTCCGTTTCACGCTCACAAATGTTTTGGACAGCTCCTCAATCTCTATGGCATTATTGTTCATTTTTTCCACCTATGTGTTTCTTCGGCATTCGCAAATATGACCAGAAGGCATATTGTGAATTGCAGTGGTTCAGAAGAAATCTGCTCTTGACACACCTGAAATATCCGTGTCTATCTGGTTTTGGTCAGGTATAATGTAAGCATGTCAAGCAAACCCTAGTAGCGCTCTGCTGAATCCGCTATAAGGATTTCTACCAGAGCCATACTCGTATCTATGAATGCTAAGTCCATGTGTGTAATAGAAATTGATTCGTGGCTTTCCCGAATGTCTCAAATCAAAAGGGATAACCTACTGAGATAGATTCAGGCCGCTAATAGCCAAGGAGGGGGAATCTACTTACTAAGTTCTTCAATTCGCTTCTCGATTCGCTTTAGCTGCTTCTGCATTTTGTCCATGCGCTTCTTCAGGTTCTCCAATTCCTGACTCTGTGAGGCAGAAGGCTGTGAGGTCGGAGCCTGAGGCATTGAACCCGTTCCAGCGAAGCGTCGAAAGCCCATTCCACGTCCACCGCCGCGGCCACCTCCACGACCCATCCCCATTCCATAACCAGCACCCGAACCTGGCGTTGGTGTTGTTCCGGTTCCTGTACTTGTGCCCATTGCAGTTCCAGAAGGTGCAGCTGTTGCGGAAGATTCAACGTCGCCGCTCTTGAAGCTCTCAACTGCATTTCGAACGGTTCCTGCCACTCCAGTGATCATCTGGATTCCTGCGGCAGACAATGCCTGAGTGGCATTTGGACCAAGATTCCCTGTTAGCACCGCCTGGACGCCTTTCTGTGCCATCATCTGTGCCGCTTGAATACCTGCTCCTCTTGCTGCACCAGCAGCTGTATTCTGTATGGCTTCAGATTGCATTGTATCTGAATCCACAATAACGAAATACTGGCATCGGCCAAATCTCGGATCTATTTGTGAATCCAAATCAGGTCCAGTTGATGATACTCCAAGCTTCATTTGAATTACTCTCGGTACTTCGTATTTGTGTTTATGCACAAATAAGATAACACTTGCGGTTTGCACATCGACTAAGTTCGATATCAGTGAGACACTAGCAATATCAAAAGCAAGACTACGAGTATTCTCTTCAAACCCGTGGATACTTAAATGAAAAAGACAATCACCTGTAAAGCATTAGAGGTATCCACAGAAGGAGTTCGTTTGTCCTTCTGTGAATGATACTAAGATGCGAGGGATTATCATGATTCAGAAAAAACGAATGGGTACTTCTATTTTGGCAGGCGCTCTGCTTGGAGTTCTCTGCATTATTGGAGTTGGCAGCAGGCTTGCGGGAGGATACATAGCAAACGCGGTATTTCTTTTCGGCATGTGGTACAACAGAGTCATAATGGGAATACTGATTGGCTTTGCCGGCGAGATCAACCTGCTAGGTGAAGACGACCAGAAACAGTTTGCTAATGCCGCAGTTAGAGGACTAATCCTTGGAATAATAGTTTCGTTTGCTATTTTCTTCTCCTCAGAATTCAGAGATCTTCCAGGTTTGCTCGCTGGATTCGCGTATGGACCAATTATCGATATCGTTGCGACTTATGTCGAGAAAAGGTAATGAGACAAGCGCACAACAGAAGGGGTTTGACCAGAAATATTAGCAGTAGGCCACTATTGCAACTGTCATGGCCCCTCTGTCACCAGATTTGATCATTGGAGTTGCATCCGGGTTACTGCATGCCCTCTTCTTTGCGATTTCAGTAAACATCTACAAGGGTCAGCGTGAGGGAATCCACCCAGTAGCAGTTAGTGCACTGAAAATGTGGGTTGCATTCTTGCTAATGGGATTCATTGTCTTAGTCACTCTGAGGGCATCCGCACTACAAGTGCCTATGGATAATGTTGTGATTCTATCTATCAGTATGATTACTTCGATGGTTGTTGGGGATACGCTCTACTTGTTATCTCAAGAGCGGATTGGTGTGGCTTATGCGTATCCCATAAGCAATGTCTATCCGGTAGTAACATACATTCTATCCATGGCTCTTCTCGGTGAAGCTTTCGTGATGGCGCGATGGTTTGGAGCCATTCTAGCTGTAACCGGTGTTGTATTGCTTTCATGGGAACAAAATCGAAACAAACGCGAAGAGCTAGATGTCCGTGGAAGAACAATTGTAGGAATTGTTTTGGTTATCTTAGCAATACTCTGCTATGCTGCCGGTACTGTCCTCGTGCAAGTGGGTCTTGAAGGTGTTGACCCACTTGATGCGAATTTCGTTAGAACAATGGTCTGCAGCTTTGTTTTTGTTCCGATATACGGCTTGGCTAGGTACAAGGGAATGGATCGACCAACCAAGAAGGCAACAAAAGTCACTGCAATAGCCGCCTTATTTGGTATGGGATTCGGTTCGTTGCTCTATGCAATAAGTGTAAAATACGTTGGAGCGACAACGATGTCAGTAATGGCCTCAATGGGTCCAATTTTCGGTCTTCCGATGTCAGTACATCACCTGAACGAAAAAGTGACGCTTCGAGCTGTTGTTGGAACGATTATCAGTATCATAGGAGTCACCCTTGTGGTGATTGGGTTTTAGCGTTCACCAAGAAGGCAAAATATCACGTTTCTGAAGCCGCCAAATGTCAGTACCCCCAATTGTAAAAGTAAGTGATGGGGGCATGAGTTACCATGACACTCCTCACCCAAGGTCTGTTGATTGGTGTTTCTGCGGGATTGTTAGAAGCTGTTCTTTATGCGGCATCAGTGACAGTTTACAAATCACAAGAGGAGGGGATTCGTCCCATTGCAACAAGTGCAATCAAGATCTGGGTGACACTGGCACTGATGACAACGCTCGTTCTCATCTTCTACGGAACACTCCCGCTTTTCATGTCACCTCCTACGCTGTTTCTTCTTGCATTAACAATCGTGGGTCCTGTGGTGGCCGATACACTCTATATTCAAGCACAAGACCGAATCGGTGTAGCTTTTGCGTTCCCCATTGCTTATGCCTACCCTATCATGACGTATTTGCTCAGCGTTACATTCCTAGGAGAATCGTTGCGACTAACTAGGTTAGGAGGAGTTGTTCTGGCAGTTGTGGGCATTGGCATTATTTCATACGAACGAAACAGGGAAACAGCCCAAGAATTCAAACTACAAGCAGATCGAATCGCGGGTGTACTGCTTGCCATTTGTGCTCTGATTGGATACGCCGTTGGTGTAGTGTTGCTGCAAGTCGGACTGCAGGGAATAGATCCCTTGCCTGCAAACTTCATTCGTTCCATTTTCGGTTCCATTGCCTTTTTGCCCATTTACGCAGGGGCGAGGATAAAAGGTATGAAGAAACCCAATAAGCGATCTGCTGCAATCGTTGCTGTCGCGGCTCTTTTCGGTTTCGGAATAGGCTCACTATTGTACACCATAGCGACGAAGTTTGTAGGAGCAACCATAACTTCGCTTTTGGATTCAATGGCTCCAATATTCGGTGTTATGATTGCTGTTCCTTTATTGGGAGAAAATGTTACAAAGAGAGTCATCTTGGGAACGCTGATGTCTGTCACAGGAGTTGCAATCGTCATTCTCGGATTCTGATTTAGGGGATATACAGCTGAATATCCCAAAGGAATAGATTTAATCAGCACCCATAGGAAATTCTGTTATGCAGCTATCGCCAGATATCATCGCAGGAACAGTTTCTGGAGTGTTGGGTGCAGCTTTCTATGCATTATCTGTGGCAATATACAGAAGGCATGCAAATCAAATCGAAGCGATTGCTGTTGCTTCAATCAAGATGTGGATAGCTCTTCCATTCACGGCCATCTTGGCGTTTATTCTGTTCTTTCCTGCATTACCAACTATGTCATTCATGACCGTGCTTCTGCTTGGTCTATCGGTTCTTTTTGGAGCCGTTGTCGGAGATACAGTGTATTTGGTTAGCCAAGAACGAATTGGAGTATCAATTGCATTTCCGATATCAATGAGTTATCCGGTTCTAACGTATTTCCTGACTGTCATATTCCTTGGTGAGGCGCTTATTCCTGTGAGATTGACTGGAGCGGTCATTGCCGTTGCTGGCGTCATTTTGATTTCCCGTGAACAGGATAGAGGCGGAGATGAAGAGAATCCCGAAGGGTACGATATCTTAGGCATCAGCTTCGCCTTTCTCACCTCGGTTCTCTATGCAGTCGGTGCAGTTGTGCTACAGGTAGGAGTTACGGATGTCGATCCAATCTCTGGAAATTTGGTTCGTGTGTTTTTTGGCTCCATTGCATTTATTCCTCTTTTTGCATTCGCTAGAAGAAGCGGCATGACCACGCCACCTCGCAAAGTTTTGAAATCCATAGCTATTGCTGCTTTGATTGGAATGGCTATTGGCTCAATATTGTATGTAAATGCCACGAAGCTGCTAGGTGCAGCTACCACATCTGTGATTGTGTCCTCAGCCCCATTGTTCGCAGTCCCACTTTCAGTGAAGTACCTAGAAGAACGGGTAACACCGCCAATGCTCGTTGGCATAGTTCTAACTATTCTGGGTATTGCTCTTGTTGTCCTCACTTCATAGCTATCAGGCATTCAGAAAACAGAAGCGCTTATACACTACTAAACGCAGTTCTTCAGCCGTGTTTCAGTATGATTCAAGCTATTCTTGAATACATTGAGGAGCATCTAGATGAAGCTATTGCTGACCTTAGCAATTTGTGTTCAATTCCCTCAGTTGCCGCAAAAGGAGAACACATGGAAGAAGCGGCTGAAGAAGTCACTCGTCTTCTCGAATCTGTTGGCCTAGAAACTTCAGTGCACGAAACCTCTGGATTTCAGGTAGTTACTGGTGAACGTGACGTTGGTGCTGAGAAGACTCTTCTTTTCTACGATCATTACGATGTACAGCCTGCAGAGCCATTCAACCTATGGGAAACACCACCATTTGAAATTGACAGACGAAATGGAAGGCTTTACGGTCGAGGGGTAGCAGACAACAAAGGAGATTTGATTACAAGGGTCTGGGCCCTCAAAGCATTCCAAGAAACCAACACGAACCTTCCGGTGAATATCAAATTCATAGCTGAAGGAGAAGAAGAAATCGGCAGTCCTCATCTGAACGAATTTGTAAAGGAAAAGGGCGATTTTCTGAGGGCTGATGGTGGTATCTGGGAATTCGGTAGCACAGACATAGACGGAAAGCAGGAAATGTGGTTGGGTCTCAAAGGGTTGTTGTACGTACAGCTAGAAATCGAAAGATTGGCTATGGATGCCCATTCATCTTACGCATGCATGCTACCATCAGCTGCCTACCGTCTTGTGTGGGCTCTAAACTCACTCAGAAACGAAGATAACCAGATTCTAATCGACGGTTTCTATGATGACGTGAAACCGCTTTCCGAAGCTGAACAGAAGGCTATTGAGAACATCAACATGCATGAAAAAGATGTGCGTGAGTTCTATGATATCCCCGAATTCCTCGATGGTATGAGTGGGATGGATTTGAAGAAAGCCTTCTACAATGCACCAACATGTAATATTGCGGGCATAGACAGTGGCTGGCAGGGGAAAGGAGCAAAAACCGTATTGCCAGCAAAGGCCTCAGTCAAAATTGATTTCCGACTTGTTGAATCTATGCGGCCAGAAGACATACTACGAAAGCTACGAAATCACCTAGACAGGAAGGGATTCACAGATATCAGAATCGCTTGGAACCATGGCTATCCAGCGGCCAAAACACCGATAGATCATCCATTTGTTGACATAGTCCGAAAAGCAACAGAGCAGATATTCGGTCATAGTCCAGTTGTACATCCAACAAGCCCCGGATCTGGGCCGCTATACCTTTTCAAAGAGTTGGTGCCAATGGTTTCTGTTGGCTGTGGTGATTTCGAATCAAGAGTGCACTCGCCAAACGAGTCCATTCGTGTTGATAACTTCCTGAAAGCAGCACAGAGAATAGCGGCAGTAATCCAGAAGATGGAGCGAGAAGTCTTCTAGAGGAAAGAATGCTATCCCAGTTCAACCGATACTAGTGCCGCAGTATTCGCAGGCGACCATTTGTCCAGAACGCAATCTTTGTGCCAATTCAGGAGAGAATCTTGATCCACACAATGGACATAGCCAAGGCTTTGCTTCTTTATCTCGTAATTGAGCATCACCAGGTATCTCTGAATAGGCCCTTTTGGCCCATGAGGCAAATGCTTGCTGGTTCTGAGCTTGGAAGCTTGATAGCGCTTTTTGCAGATTACCCTTGGCTTCAGAGAGCTGACCTATTCCCCGCAATGAGTTTCCTAGACCAAAAGCGTTCCAAGCAGTATACCATTGGTCAGCAATACTTTCGGCTAGATTTAGGCCCTTCCTAAACCAGTTTGAAGCAGCCGTGTAATCCATTCGATGGGCTGCAACTTGACCAAGTCCCCAGCTGGCTGCAGATTGATACCATTTGCTGGGTGCTTCCTCCAACAGCTCCTCGTATAGCTGTTTTGCCTTGTCAAGATTACGCTGGTTTATGGTACAATCGGCCATAACACGCAATGCTTCAACAGCACGTTCTGGTTTCTTATCTTCCAAGAATGCGTTTCGTGCCTTTTCTGCTAGCTTGAACCCCTTCTCAAATTGTGAGCTCTGGTGCAGTTGTACAGCTTCTTCAAGAAGCGCTTCAGGATTCGATGACATGACTAAGCTAGGTAGGATACAACCATATAAGGAGCTGCTATCATCCGATAAGATTCTTGGGAAGGCATTGATGACTAATTCATCACAAAAAACCGCAAGACTTCTATCTCATAATCAGACTCTTTACGGTAAGCTCTAAGATATAACATTGCTTCGTCTTTGGAGGAAGGACTATGAGAGAAATACCACGCGACTGGTCATGGATTGGAAATTGGGCCGGAAAAAGGGCTACACTAACACCAGACAAGGAAGCCTTTCTAGACAATACAACTGACGAACCCTATACATTCGCAGATATGGAAAAAAGAGCTAACAAAGTGGCTCGGATTCTTAGAAACTATGGCATCGAGAAGGGAGATAGAGTAGCGACGTACTCGAAGAACCGGTTCGAGATGATTGATCTCTTTCTGGCGACGGGCAAAATCGGAGCTATTTTGGTCCCATTCAATGTTCGATTGGCACCGCGAGAAGTTGAATACCTACTTGGTAAGACTGAACCATCCCTCGTTCTTTATGATTCTGACATAGCGCAGAAATTTGAAGAAGTAAGGCCTGATATCGATATTCTAGCAATGGGGAAATCACCAGATACTGATGATTCGGATATCAACGAAATGTTGGCTGAGCAGTCAGCTCAACCCGTGGAGAGACCAAAACTCGAATTCGATGATCCGCACATGATTGTGTTCACCGGAGGGACTACAGGACTACCCAAAGGGGCAATTCTCTCACACAGACTGATTTTTTGGAACTCGGTAAATACATGCATGAGTTGGGGGCTTCGTCCTGATGATATACAACCGCTCCTCTTTCCTCTTTTCCATACAGGTGGCTGGAATGTACTCCTTGTGCCATTCTATCATCTTGGTGCAAAAACGATACTCATGGGGGACTTCAATCCTGATGAAACGTTACGTGTTATCGAAGAGGAAGAATGCACCATCGTCATTGGCGTGCCAACCATGTTTCAAATGATGGCACAACAAGACAGCTTCAAAAAGACAGATTTCAGTTCAGTAAGGGTCTTCATTAGTGGAGGGGCACCATGCCCTGTTGCAATTATGGAGAACTACTGGAATCGTGGTAAACCATTCAAGATGGGCTATGGTCTCACAGAAGTTGGCCCGAACAACTTTTACCTTCCAATAGACGAAATCAAAGAGAAACCCAACTCTGTTGGCTACCCCGTTATGCACTGTGACATGAAAATTGCAGATAAAGATGGCAACGAGGTGCCCCAGGGTGATGTCGGAGAGCTGCTTTTGAAAGGTCCGCATATATTCTCAGGATACTGGGATGAACCGGAAGAAACCAAGAAAACAATTGAGCCAGATGGTTGGGTTCACACAGGCGACCTCTGCGAAAAAGACGAAGCTGGTGCTTACTATATCGTTGGTCGCAAAAAAGATATGTTCATCTCTGGCGGAGAAAACGTTTATCCCCCAGAAATTGAAGATGTCCTCTACAAGCATCCAGCAGTGATGGAGGCGGCAGTTATCGGCGTACCTCATGATAAGTGGGGTGAAGTTGGGAAAGCATTCATTATGTTGAAACCTAACAAATCTGCAACAGTTGAAGAAATACAAGACTACTTGGATGGCAAACTTGCAAAATACAAAATCCCGAAGCATTATGAAATCAGGGAGGATCTTCCTATGAGTGCGGCGGGTAAAATACTGAAACGTGAACTGGAAGAGGAGGAAAAATCATAGATGAAGAACAAGCCGATCGGTATTGAGGCAATTGGAACATATATTCCACCAGAGCGACATACAGCAGAATATATCTCGGAACGGTCTGGGACCCCTGTCGATATTATGAAAACCAAAATCGGACTCAAAAGCAAGGCAGTCCCAGCAGAAGGTGACCATACTGTCGCAATGGGTGTGAAAGCGGCAAATGTGGCAATCGAACGAGCAGGCATAGACCCGGAGAAAGATCTCGACATGGTCATTTGGGCAGGAGAGGTGTATGCAGAACATCCTATGCAAACGTACGGAATAAAGTTCCAAGGAGATATTGGAGCTAAGAACGCTTGGGCATTCGACATTAACCAGCGTTGTGGTACCATAATCGTTGCGATGATGGTCGCAAAGTCTATGATGAGAACTCATGGCTATGAACGTGTAATGATTGGCAGCGGTTACAGAAACTGCGATCTAATCGATTATGATAACATCAGAACCCGCTTCATGCACGATCTTGCTGCTAGCGGAGCCGCAGTCATTCTACGGAATGATTATCCCGAAAACGTGATGAGGGAAGGAAGTGTCATATCGGATGGTCAATTTTCAGAATACGTGTACGTCCCAGCAGGGGGAACCAAAATGCCCATCACGTGTGAAGCTATAGAGAAAGGGCTTCATTACTTGGATGTTACAGATCCAAAGAAGCTGAAAGAAAATCTTGATGATGTATCTATGCAGAACTTCCTGAAGGTTGTTGATGAATCGCTGGAGAAAAGTGGCTACACACGCAAGGACATTGATTACTTGGGGCTGATTCGAATGAAGCGAAGCGCCTTCGAGTACGTAGCGAAAGAGCTCGGTGTTGATCCGTATAAGGAATCCACCTACTTCGAGGAGTACGGCCACATGGGACAAAACGATGCAATTGTCTCAGTTGAGGAAGGCCTTCAAGATGGCAAGATTCATGATGGAGACCTAGTTGTTCTAACAGCCGCTGGTATCGGTTGGTCTTGGAACGCGCTAACAATTGAGTGGGGTAACCAACAGTAGTGGATTCGTCGTACGGGCCATCTGTGAAAGGACCGATTCTACAGTTCAGCCTGCATCTCCGTTACCTTTATCCAACTGTACTCATTACCAAATTAAAAACATAGGGAGAGAACAGCCAATGAATGAAATAGTAATTCCAAAGTATTCAGACATAGAAATAGGACAGACCGCAGAAGTGAAGCATACCATAACTGATGATGATATTCAGACGTTTGGCGAACTGAGTGGCGACAAAAACCCCTTGCATTTCAATCAGGAGTGGGCAGAAACAACGATGTTCAAGGGCCGTATTGCCCATGGGCTCCTAACAGCAGCTTTTGTTAGTACTGCGATAGGGATGAAACTGCCAGGACCAGGCACAATCTACCTTAGCCAGCATATGAATTTCAGAAAGCCAGTGCACATCGGTGATACACTAACAACAACTGTAGAGGTAACGGAGAAGAACGATGAGAAAGAGCATATCACCTTAACAACAACAGTACTCAATCAAAAGGGCAAAACAGTCTTGGACGGGTATGCAATTGTGACCTTGATGCGTGAATAAACGCCCATTCACGAGCTATTCAAAGACTTCGGGAATCTGATTTCAAACATTGCACCATTAGTAACGGAATCCCCAAGCTCAAAACTTCCTCCATAGGCTTCGACCACCCTCTTGGAGAGATACAAGCCCATGCCCCCAGTCGCAGAACCTTTCCTTTGAAACAGAGTCGGACGTATGGATTCAGGAATGCCAGGCCCATCATCAACGAGTGTAACCACGACATCGCTTTTCTCCTCGCTTATCTTGATTTCAACGGATGTATCAGAACCGGCATGTTGAGCAGCATTTCTGAGGATATTGTCGAATACAAGACCAACCAACTCACCCATATTCAGGTTGATTTGATTCTTATTTTCTTCCAGATTCAGTGAAATCTGTAAATCTGGATGAGCTTCTTCAGATTGCTCAATAGAGGTCTGAATAACATCAATAAGACCTTCACTCTTACCCGTCTTGGCCTCAGTGAAAAGCTGAAGAAGTTTGCCCATTCGCTCACTAGCGGCACGAACCTGTGCACACTGAGTTTTGATCTCCTGCGGGTCATCTAGCATCTCAACATATTCAAGGCGATTGATGAGTATCTGCATGTCATTGGCCAAGTCATGCCTGAGAAGAGAGGTGTATATTTCAAGTTCTCTTTTGGACTTCTTCAATTCCTCTTGGGCTTTCTTTTGTTCAGTGATATTGATTGCAATCTCCAGACGTACCTGTCTACCATCCGACCAGCGGATTATTCTATCTGTAATGAGTAAATCAATATCCAAAACAGGATTGTGATACTGCCAAGTATAGGGCTCGCCAGGATTATTCAAGATGATTTCATTCGTGCAGAAGTCGCAAGGCTCATCAAAGTCCTGAAAAACTTCATAGCAGGTTCCACCAACCAAACCAGAACCGAATTGTTCTCGCATGTATTCATTCACAAATAGCACTTCATTGGACTCAGGATCTACCACGTAGACAAACTCGTCTATACTATCGAATATTTCTAGTAGTTGTTCCCTTTCAGTCTGCAATGCCTTCTGTGCTCTTTTCCTCTCAGTAATATCCATATGGGTTCCTGTTGCCCGAATTGGGTCACCATTTCTATTCCGTTCAACAACCATGCCCCGATCTTCTATCCAGACCCAATCTCCGTTTTTCGTTCTCATTTGATGCTCTGACACATAAGAATCGCTTTTACCCTTCAAATGGTCGTTCAGAATTTGCATGACCTCGGGTAAATCATCTGGATGAACTCGCTTCTTCCAAGCATCAAGGCTTGGTTCAATTTCCGAAAGCTCATATCCAAGCATAGTTGCCCATCTTTCATTGAAAACTACGTCACCCGTTTGGACATTCCAGTCCCAGGTTCCGAGGCCAGAACCTTCGATGACGAGGCTCAAACGGTCCTTGCTTTCTTCCAGCTCCTTCTCAGCCTTCTTTCGCTTAGAGATATCACGTGCCACGCTAATGATGACTGGTTCGCCGTCATATTCGACTACTGTACTGGAAAGCTCTATCGGGATTCTTTGTCCATCTTTCGTTACGTGTGCGGTCTCAAAAACTAGATGACCATCCTCCACGATTTTCTTCATGCGCGGTTCAATCATATCAGCAAAATCAGGCGAATCGATATCTTGTGGTCCCATATTGAGGAGTTCTTCTCTACTGTATCCAAGTTGATTTACTGCTTGTGAATTTACTTCGAGGAAGTTTCCTTCAAAATCATGAACAAAAACCGCGTCATGTAGTGAGTTAAGCAGTGTATAGTAACGGTTGTAGAATCTTTGATCGAGCTTGTTTTCGGTGGTGTCGCCAGCCCGATGATTGGCGTCTGCATCGTTTAACATCGTTCATCATTATCCTAGTGAGTTTTGCGGTCCTTTTCACTGGGCATATCAAGAACCGTTAGGGTTCTACTAAGGTCACTTGCAATTCGAATTTTCTTGGATTTTCTATAAAAACTATTGTAAGTGTATACATATGTTAGTTATTGTTACATATGATGTGCTTATGCCTTCAAATGAGTCTTATTGACACAAATTCATCCATTTAGAGCATCTCTGCCATCAATTCTGCGTTTCTAGTTTTCTTGTAAAAACGACGTAACATGATTGTTGAATTCTTCGGAATGATCTAAGATTACAAGATGTCCAGCGTCTGGTATTGTAGTTAATCTTGAATTCGGTAACCATTCATGCAGCATCTCAGAAGCCCATACAGGTGTGGTAATATCCTCTTCACCTACAATCAGGAGTGTAGGAATCTCCAAATCGCGAAGATGTTCACATATGTTGAATTTAGCGGATGCAGCTGTTGCGAGAAGGGCATCCTTCTTCGACATGTGGTCTGACATCTGCTTAGCTACCCATGTTGCAGTTTCTTCATCATAAGGGGATAAACCTCGCTTGCTGATGCCCATTGCGAAAGCATCAACAGGATTATTCTTTACACGTCCCAAAACATCGGTGGTAGCTTCATCACTGACATAACAATAGGAGCTGCTAATCACCATCTTACTAACCGATTTCTTGTGTTCAAGAGCGTACACAAGGGCTACCATTCCACCTAGTGAATGACCTACGAAACTAAGCTCTTCATTCCATCCGAGATGATCAAGTAGGATTTCCATATCTGTAACATAGTCCCGGATAGTGAATCGTTCACCAGGCTTTATTGACCGACCATGGCCATGTAGATCAAAACGCAGTACGTGATACTCTGGTTCAAAGACAGGTAGCTGATACTTCCAGCAATCTGAATTCAAGAAAAGGCCATGAATCAAAATCAGTTTCTCACCATTCTCGTCTCCGCTTACCGTGTATGCAATTTTAGTGCCTTCTTTTTCCAGAATCTCCATTGTCTTCTACCAGTTATACCGAACGGACACTTCCGCCATAAATATCAGTCGGTCAAACTGCAGACCATCCGATGCCTTTTAGTAGGGCCGTTAGTCTAAACGTGGTACTTGCTTGGGGTGAGATGATTGACATCACCAGAGGATAAGAAATTGAAAGAAAGAGTGCTAATTCCTGAAAGCCAAGAAGCTCCAGTTGCAATGATTCCGAGATGGAAGCAGCCCGTATCGGGCATCGTTTCGCTGATCTTGGTCTTCGCAATTACATTCTTGGTATGGTTTATCCCAGGAGTAGCGACGTTGTCGTCAATACTTGCTGGTTTTGGAATTATGGGTGTTCTATTCGCCATTTGGGGAGAGAACTGGCCCATATCCAAATTACGAGAACCGTGGAAAATAGGACTTGTAGCAACAATAGTGAACATCGTAATAGCATTCGTTTTCTTTTTTGTTGCTAATTGGTTCGCCATGGTCTATAGTCCATGGATTGGCGTCACAGACCCTGCAGCCTATATCGGTGTAGGATGGGCGATATTTGGATCGCTATCCGCCTCCATGTTCTCGTTCGCTGTATTATGGCTTGCCGGAAGTATGTATTGGCCATGGTTCGACAAGAAGCAACCAGCTCGGGGAATCAGGCTGTTTATTGTAGGATGGATCATCACGATTATCGTATGGCTCATACTGTTCTTCCCATACGGCAATCCTGATGCAGTTCCAACTGACGTCCAAAGCTGGGTACTGCCGCAATATGGCATCAGCATGGGATGGACCCAGTGGACGATTTTCTTCTCGCTACTTACGCTCATGGCCTTCGAATACTGGCCATGGGACAAGGCCGGGAAACAACCAAAAATCGGTGTAGCAGCTCTCATTGGGTGCAGCATCCTAGGTCTAATCATGGTTGTAGCTGCAGGCTTCATTGTTGGATTCATCTTTGTGCCTGTCTTTGCCTTGCTTGGCTACACGGTGCCAGGTACTGAGCAGCTATTAGTAGGCATAGGCCTGATGAATGTAGGATATGCCGATTGGCTAATCGTTGCGGTAGTGGTTGTCTCGCTATTCTTTGACAACTGGCCGAAGAAATACAGTCAGGGAAAGAATCTTGCTATCCGATTCATAACCATTCTGGTTATTGGCACAGTACTCTTTGCAACATTCTACCTGTATTCACCATTCTTGGGTGCAGCCTATGTGGGTTCACCGTTTTATGATAATCCCACTAGCTTTTTGCTGATGCTCATATGGGTACAACTAATCTTCGCATATCTATGGAAGAAGTGGCCAGTAGCTGAGGCACTGTAAATCAGTATAATATGGGGAGAGGTAGTCTCTCCCCTAGTTTCCTTTTTCTACCGTTACGGTAATAAGTTAGCTACAGTATTTTATGCAGTGAGGCCTAACCTTGTGACCGAAACGAAACCCGGGCAGTTACCTGTCATTCAAATGACTGTGGATATCCCAAAACCCCTCGAAGAAACATGGAATCTTTTCTTGAATGAACTTGTTATGCTGCAATGGCTAGGAAATGAGATTACGGCAAACCTGAAAGAAGGTGGAAAAATCCAATTCCTTGGGGACAACGCACCGCATTCTCCGGAGGTCGCTAGTCATTGGGAGATAAGAAAGATACGAGAGAAGAGGGCACTTTTACTTGAATGGGAGATTCTGGGAGTTGAGACGCTAGTAGTTTTCAAATTCAGTCCTATTGAAACCGGAACAGTAATCGAGTTGAATCATGGACCGGTTCCCAGTGCAGCACGGCCACTGAATATGCCGGAACACTGGACAATGATGCTTGCCAATTTCAAATCCTTTGTAGTGCTTGGGGAGCCAGCTCATCGATTTGATTACTCCGACTATCACCCCCTACGACCTACGCGATACGATCCAAAAGAAGTCCGGCAGAGCGTGCTCATCAGAGCACCACCCGAATTACCATTCGACGTCTGGACTAATCCCGAGAAGCTGAAACGTTTCATCCAAGCAGAGGATCCCGTCGTTGATAGACGTTATGCGGGACTCTATACATGGTGGGCAGAGGGCAAGGGGCCGGTTGTCTTCAGGAAGCTTGAAGAAAACGAGGAAATCGAGTTCAGCTGGGTATACGGTGATGAGCCAGAAACCATCGTAAATGTTCGGTTCGAACAGGTAGAAGACGATACATTGGTTACTCTACATCACCACGGATTCCGAAAACCAGAGGATGTAATTGGCTACCGTGTAGGATGGGCATCTGTACTATGTGAACTAAAGCTTGTTTGTGAGCTCGGAGACTCAGGAATTACACGCATAAGAGGATGGGGAGAAGGGCCTTAGTAGTGACCAAGCTGACCCAGAAACACACATTAATCAATCACGACAGCAAAGGCGATGTTGAAAACATGATAGCCTTCACTCTTGCACCACCTACAATCTATGATTTCTTCCTCGCGGTTTTCTCCTTGGCAGCAATTTACGCCGCGTTGTACATTGCGGTTCTCCTGAATAACAAAGGTAAACCTGCCTGGGTAGGCCGAAAAGTGATTCATATTTCAGCTGGAACGATTATTGCTCTCATACTTGTTTCCTTTTCCAGCCTTTACGCACCTGCAATTACCTTGGTCTTCTTTCTCGGAAGCATACTTCTAGCCGCATTTTTCGATTTGGAAATCGTAGAAAGAATGGTTCGTGCAGCCTCAAGAGAAGAGGGTAGTCCATGGGGAACTATGGCAGCAGCGGTGGGGGCAGTGATATCATATGGAATTGTATTCTTTGTAACTACCGAGAAACCTTGGATCTTCGTGGCCGCTGTACTGGCTGTATCGTGGGGCGATGGTGCTGGAGAGCTCATTGGGCGTCCTTTTGGAAGTAGGAAGTATTCAGTAGCAGAGACAACCCGGTCACTGGAGGGCAGTCTTGCGGTCTTTGTTTTTACACTAGCTGCTTTAGCCATCTCTGCTTTTCTATTTCGAAATGGTCAAATCAATCTTCTTCTATTCCCAATCATAGTCACGTCTGCAGTAGTTACTTTGCTCGAAGCAGTATCGCCATACTGGACAGATAACATATTCATTCCCCTTTCTGTTGCTGGACTTCTTCTCCTGTTATCATAGCATTAGAAGAGAGTCATACTCGGGAAAATGAAGGCCCACATAAGGAGAGCTGTACCCAAAGGTAGGAGAAGATTATCCAACCATCTTCTGCTCACAAACTCAAGCATAGAAATACAAAATCCTATGAAAAGGATACGAAAGGCAACATCAAAGATGGATATGGTTGCATACAGTAGTAGTGAGGCTATGCAGGCAAATACTGAAAAGAAAAACACAGCAGCCATTCCTTCGATTGATTTATCTCCAAATGGTCTAGGAATCAGAGCCCCACCAAAGGGCCTACCAATAATCTCGCCGGCTGCATCTCCCCAAGAAACTGTAAGAATAGCAGATACCAAAATACTGGGCTGATTCAAGAACAAGAGGAATACAACACCAAACGATGTTAGACCGAAAATGCCTGAAGCAAATGTACCGAGTGTATCCTCACCATCTCGGCTCCCAGCAAGAAGGAGATCCCAGATGAGATTGCTGTTATGAGCCCATGCGTACATCAAAAAGGCACAGAAAATACCGGTTGCGAGGAGGGGACCGGTCAAATTCGAGTAGCTCATAATGCTGAGTCCGATAATAGTCCCCATTGAAACGTGGACAAGTTTTCTCGCCTTCCAGCTTTCTGTACCGTTTTCATGCTGTCGGTAGGCTATAGCAAGGATAGTTGCCCCAGCTACTCCAGTAAAAACTGCAAGGATAACATCCATACAGGTCAATTCACCGAAGAACAGCTGAACCATAGTCCTCAAGACGAAATTCCCACAAGCTCCCTTTTGTATATTATTGAGATTTGCTCGTTCTTCTGCCAAGAATCAACAGTTGAAGGTTGCTAATCAACACATTTCTCCAATCGATGATTTCTCACAGTTGGTCATTCTTAGTGAAGCGTAATTGTTATTAGTAACGGTATTTTAACTATAGTTAATGACCACCATAAATAGAGGCTACATAATGACGCCAAGACAGCAAAGAGATGTTACCCGGAAAGAAGGAAAGCCAAATGAGATTGGCATTGGTTCGATCTGTAATTGGCCATCAAACGTTCTTCAAAGATATCAATTGACTGACAAAGATGCTAGGCCTTATATTGCTTTCTTTACAATTAGAAATGCCTGTAATGACTACGTTGCAGGTCCCACACTTGTAGATGACCATGAAATCCTTAAGAGTAACGTTGACCAATACAAAGTGTGCGTGGGAGGTTGAAGGCATTGAGAGATCAAGATGACGGAAGCAAAATAGTAAAGTCAGTTCTAATTGGAGATGCAGCAGTTGGCAAAACCAGTATCCGAAAACAATACTTAGGAGAAGGCTTCCAAAAAGACCACTTACCAACCATTGGCGTGGATCTCGCCACTAAGAAAGTCTTGTTTAATGATGAGCTTGTGAAATTTGTGATTTGGGACCTAGCCGGACAACACAACTTCAAGTCGGTCAGAGGGCACTATTACCATGGCTCAAACGGAATTATCTTAGTCTACGATGTAGTCAATCGTGAATCGTTCTTCAATGCATCCAAGTGGCTGGTTGAAGCCTATAAGAACATGGGTCCACTCCCACCGACAATTATTGTGGGCAATAAAATTGACCTCAGACGGAAACCAGAATATACTGATATGGTAACTACTGAAGAAGGGGAGGCCTTCAGACAGAAGTTCGTTGAGAAGCTCGATGTGCCAGCTGTTTTCAAGGAAACATCTGCTCTTACTGGCGAGAATATCGATGATACATTCAAAGAGCTTCTATCCATGATGGAAGAAGACAGAAAACAAGAAGCCACAGAAATCTATCAAAGCAAGAGTGCCCCTCGAATCAAGTAGGTGTTTGTGTAGCTAGCGAAGTTGCCAAATCATAACGATTATTAGGGAAATTGTTAACTATTGTTAATGAGTATTGGCTCGCAGCAGTTATTCATACGCTTATTCTAAAGAGGGACAAAGATGAGCAAGGACAAAGAGAAACAAAAGAAGCTATCACTAAACGTAGAAGGTATGCATTGTGCTTCGTGTGTCGCAACCATCGAAAAATCTCTCAAAAACGAAGACGGAGTAATCGATGCTAGTGTAAGCCTTCTTGATGAAAAGGCACTTGTTCAGTATGACGCTGAAAAGGTAGACCGATTCAAACTTGAGAAAGCAGTCGAGAATACGGGATACAAGGTCAAGAGAGCCGGAATAACCTACTCCATCAACCCAAATCCGGGAGAAGATGAGTGGGAAGAAATCGGATCTCATATGAAAGAAATGGATGGCATAATCACCGTCAATACATATCCAGAGACCGGACGTGTTCTCCTAGAATTCGACGAAGAGTTGCTTAAACCGCGGCGAGCCAAAAACCGTCTTACCGACATGGGATATGAGGTTCAAGAGAGTGGAGGATATGCAGCAGACCGTGAAGCATCTGCAAGAACGGAAGAAATAAGGAATTACTCTCGCCTTTTTGCGTTTTCACTAGTATTGACGATACCAGTTGTTCTCATCATGTTCAATGTCATCACACCATTCCTTCCCTCGTGGATGCCTCCAGAAATTTTGATGTTTGTGCTTACAACACCTGTTCAGTTCATTGCTGGATATCCATTCTACCAAGCAAGCTTCCGTGGACTGATTCATGGGAAGACAAACATGGATACACTGATTATGCTCGGAACGAGTGCCGCGTACTTCTATTCCGTCGCGGCCACGTTCATTTTCCCGTCATTTGCATCGTTCTATGATACGTCAGGTATGCTCATCACATTCATTCTTTTAGGTAGAACACTAGAAGCAATAGCCAAGGGAAGAACATCAAAGGCTATCCGTAGTCTCATGAGCTTGCAGGCCAAAGTTGCTAGAGTAATCCGCGATGGCAAAGAAAAGACGATACCTGTAGAAGATGTACGCCGCGATGATCTTGTGCTGATTAGACCTGGAGACAAAATTCCAGTAGATGGAGAGGTGATAGAGGGGCAATCCACTGTTGACGAGTCAATGATTACAGGTGAATCAATACCTGTTGAGAAGACACCAGGTGACTCAGTTGTAGGAGCTACAATCAACAAAAATGGCGTCCTAAAAGTAAGAGCAACAGAAGTAGGAGAAGATACGGTTCTATCTCAAATAGTGAAACTCGTGGAGCAAGCTCAAACCGAGAAACCTCCGATACAAAGGAAGGCTGACTCGATAGCGGAGGTCTTTGTTCCAGTAGTTCTAGTCATTGCGGCCATAACTTTTGGTGGTTGGCTCCTAATTGGTGCGGTTTCATGGACTCGTGCGCTAAGCTTCACTATTGCTGTATTGGTGGCGGCTTGCCCGTGCGCGCTGGGACTTGCTACTCCCACAGCGATAATGGTAGGTTTAGGTAAGGGAGCAAAGAATGGTATTCTTATCAAGGACGGATCAGCCCTGGAAGCGATTCCAACTATTGATACAGTTGTATTCGATAAGACAGGAACCCTTACTACCGGAAGACCAGAAGTCACAGATTTCGTTACTGTAGAAGACACAGATGAAGACAGTCTACTTGCGAGCATAGCATCAATTGAGAGAAATAGTGAACATCCTCTGGCACAGGCCATAGTCGATTACGTAGAACAGCAATCACTTCCTGTTGATGACGTTGACAGCTTCAAAGCACTATCCGGAATGGGTGTAGAAGCGCGAATAGGCAACAATGAGTACTTGATTGGGAATCAGAGACTCATGGAAGAGAGATCTATCAGTATTCGTGAGCTCATACCCCACAGCGATGTCCTTGAGGAACAAGGAAAAACAACGGTTTACTGCGCACAGGACGGAATAGCCAAGGGAGTGTTTGGAATTGCAGATACACTGAAGCCGAGCTCAGAGGAGACTGTAAAGACTCTGAGTAAGAAAGGTATAGATGTCTGGATGATTACTGGCGACAGAGAACGAACTGGAAAAGCTATTGCCAAGAAAGTAGGCATTAGTAATGTGATGGCTGAAGTGATGCCTTCGGAAAAGGCACAGAAGGTCAAGGAACTACAGTCAAGAGGGAGGATTGTTGCCATGACTGGCGATGGAATCAATGATGCCCCTGCCTTGGCACAGGCCGATGTTGGAATCGCACTTGGATCAGGAACGGATGTATCTGTAGAAACGGGTGAAATAGTGCTCGTACGGGATAATCTTCTAGATGTCGTAAACGCCATCGAATTAGGCAGTCGTACGATGACGAAAATAAAACAGGGCTTCTTCTGGGCCCTCATCTATAACATGGCACTCTTACCGATTGCTGCAGGGTTATTATTCCCTGTTTTTGGGCTCGCACTCAGACCAGAATTTGCAGGACTTGCAATGGCGCTATCAAGTGTTAGCGTTGTATCGAATGCTCTCCTTTTGAATAGATTTGAACCAAGTCGCGATACTGAAGCAGAGGTAAAGACTACTGATGAACGCCACGCGGTTGCGATAGATCCTGTGTGTGGAATGGAAGTTGATCCAGAGTCCTCTGAGCTCTATACAGAATACGAAGGCAATACATTCTACTTCTGTGCTCCGGGTTGTAAGAAGAAGTTTGAAGACAATCCGAAAGAGTTCCTAGATTCTGATGATGAGAAACAAGAGTCGGTTGCAATCGATCCAGTATGTAAGATGGAAGTGAATCCTCAGGAAACAGACCTTTTCACAGACTATAATGGCGAGAGATTCTACTTCTGCAATCCACACTGCAAAACAAGGTTTGAAGAACAGCCAGAAGAGTTTCTAGAAAATAAGTAGGTTCACCGTTCAGTTCTCAATCTAGAAAAGAAACTGACTCGGTAGAAATTAATATCGTGGTTCCATTTCATTCCACAAGCGTTAATGCTTGAGGAAACGGAGTTGCTGACAAGACTTCAGAAAATTTACTACGGAATGGCCAGATTCGGTCCCAGTACCATGTTGGATATGTTGGACATGGCCACCTCGCTTTTTTACTTCTCTATTCAAAGACTCCCAGCCATATACACAGGTATCTCCATGGCGATGAGCTACATCGCGATAATGATTTCCGAATTGGTTTTTGGTAATCTTTCTGACCGAACACACACAAGATGGGGTCGTAGAAAGCCCTTTGTTATGATAGGGGCACCAGGTATGGCCATATCGTTCACCTTGGTGTTCACACCGCATCTCTTCCTAGCTCAGGGAGATTTGATAGCACTCTTTCTCTATGCCCTCGTTACGCAGAGCCTCTTCAAGGCCTTTTATGGTATGACTATGACGCCCTTCCAAGCGTGGATGCCCGAACTCACAGAATCCGAAGAGAGACCAGCTGTCTCCCAGTGGCAGAATATTGCAAACTTCATGGGTTTTGTTGTTGGAACGTTCGGTACAACACTTCTTGCTATCGAATCCCATCAATGGGGCTTGCCACCAGTTCTTGTCTATATGATACTCGCGTTCATTGTCATTCAAATAGGTGGTTTCATTTTGCCCCTTGTTGGATTGAAAAAAGAAGGAAAGCACATCGACCAACCGGACCTCCTAAAAGATATAGGCCGGGCTCTTCATGACAGAGATTTCGTAGGTTGGATCCTAGCACAAGGTTTCTTGTCCATTGGTTTTGCTATGGTGATTAAATCCGCATTTCCTTTCATTAACGACTATCTCCTTTTTGGTACCCTTGAATTCGTTATATTCGGTGCTGAGCTCTTGCTCGTTGTCTTCATTTTCTTCATGATCTGGCGTTGGATGATCAAGAATCACGGAAAGGGGATAACACTACGAATAGCCATGATTGTTACAGCACTAAGCTTGTTCCTGACTTTGTTTGTCCAAACACCTTTGCAGGGTTTCCTGATGATTGCCATTGTTGGTTCAGGCCTCGCAGGCTATTATCTGATGCCATACATCGTGTATGCAGACTTCGCTAACAAGGATGAGATTCTAACAGGTGAATCGAGGGCAGGATTCTATACAAGCTTTCCATCTATCCCGCTCAACACATTCCAAGCAATTTCTGTGTTCTTATGGGGTTTCGTGTTTAGCCTACCTGAAGTTGCTCAGGTTCCACGAGCTCCGTCCGAAACAGTGACTTTGGGATATCTGTATTGGGGGCCTATCGCGGCTGTCTTCATTCTTCTGGCAGTAATTATTCTATTCCAAATCAACATAGATCCCGATTTTGAGGCGTTAGAAAAAGAACACTATGGCAGTATACCCGGCGAGGATGAGCAGGAAGATTATGCAGATGAATCCGGTAAGTGGTAACCATAATCCTACGAACAGTGGAACTTCGCCAGTGACTCCTCTTCAATATGACCGTGTAAACTTAAATCACTTTCAATTTCTCAGGATATCGGAAACGGAGAAGTGAGGAGATGAACGAAGGTGAAGGGCCCTATGGTGTGATTGCATCAATTCGGAGGAAGGCAGTAGAGTCTATCAAACAACGGGCTTTGTTGCTTCTTCTTATTTCAGCAATAGTGATCACTCTTCCGGCCATACTTCATCAGCTCCTAGTCATGGCATCATGGGAAGTCTACGGCTTCTCTTTCGACGATTCATGGATCCACGTTCAATATGCTCGAACCATATTCGAGGGTCATCCGTGGGAATACTCCGAAGGAATTCCAAGCACGGGTAGTTCTGCACCATTATGGTCAATCATCCTCTCCCCAATCTTCCTTTTTGGAACTTCAAGAGCAGCAGTCGTTACATCGGTACTCACTATCTCGGCAATTCTATTTGTAGGTAACACAGTCCTCGCAGGTTTTCTCGCAGAATCACAAACTAACGATTGGAGAGCAGCTATCTTTGTACAAGTGGTATTTGTTCTAGTTCCTAGAAATGTGGGGCTTATGCTCTCCGGTATGGAAACTCCATTAGCTATGATGATTCTGTTGTTAATTCTTATTCTACTGCCAAAACGTGATTGGCGATTCGATCCTTTGTTAGGAATACTCGCCGGGCTAGCTTATCTCTGCAGACCCGAATTTGTGCTTGTAGCAGTCCTTTGTTTTCCAATCAGAGCACTACACGTATTCTACAAAGAAGGGTTTAGTATACATAGATTCATTTCTTTATCGTCCATGTTCATCATAGCTCTTCTCACTGTGGCTCCGTGGGTGCTTCATTGTTTGAATGTAACAGGATTGCCACTCCCTGATTCATACTATTCAAAAATGCGCTGGAGTGTAAGCAGTGACGCCGTGAATCTTTGGAATTTCTTCTGGCTAAGAGTATGGCTTCCATCCGAACCATTCTTGATACTTGGATTCATTGGGGCCATTATACTGGCTTTCAAGCGACGACCGTACGAAGGTGTTCTCATCGCGGGAATGGTAATTCTTTATCGCCTTACAATGCCAGGTATGGCACTCCTATTCGATGCAAGGTATCTTGTTCCTTTGTTCAGTCTATTGGCTCTTTCATTTGCAGGAGGTACTTCCATACTTTTCAGCGAAATTATCTTGAAGGTGATACCCGAGGAAAACATGAAACCAAATGAAGAGGGAATCATTGCGATATTGCTTTTATCTGTCTTATTCATCCCGTCCGTTATTTCCTATAATCATCACGTACAGATACATGCTAATCAGGCAAGCAACATACAAGAGATGCAGGTTACACTTTCCTTGTGGATTCGAGAAAATATTCCTGGCAATTCGACAATCGCCACGTACGACGTTGGAGCCATAGGCTATTTTGCTCGTGGAAGAGTCATCGACCTCTACGGTCTGGTAACTCCGGAAATACTACATAATCGTACTAGCATAGAGCAACGAGTTACCTATCTAAGGGAAATCAATTGTACCTACATTATGTTCTACGTACAGTGGTTCGCTGGCCTGAGATTCGGAATATCCAGACAGAATGGAACAATTACTGAATTGACACGAGCACATCTCGATGATAATGTCGTTTGCGGGACTGATGATATGGCCGTCTACAGAATCACATGGTGAATGTGAAATTTTTCCTACCACTATGTCTGCGCTAGTCTCTCAGAAAGCAAGCCAACCACCATCTACGGCAAGCACATGGCCAGTAATGTATCGGGCATCATCGCTTGCCAAGAAGCAAATTGCTCCACGAATCCATTCCTTTTCGGCGAGCATGGGCAGTGCAGTGCGGGGTTCAATCATGTTCTTTCGGATTTCATCGTTGGTCATTGCATCGATGCTCTGATCCGTTGGGAAGAAGCCGGGCGCTATGGCATTGACTCGAATGTTGTATTCTCCAAGTTCAACAGCAAGAGCTTTCGTCAGGCTAACCACCCCGCCTTTAGCTGCATAATACCCGACAACGGGAAACTGGGTTGCACCATACGCGAAAGTAGAAGCCATATTCACTATCACGCCAGATCTCTTTGGAATCATAACCTTTGCAGCTTCACGACTTCCAAGAAATGCGGAAGTAAGGTTCAGGTCGATAGCATAATGCCAATCTTCCAAGGTCTGTTCAATCAGCGGTTTGGATACATAGTTGCCTACATTGTTGACCATCAAGTCAAGCTTGCCAAATTCGTCGACAGCAGTATTGACCACACGCATGATATGGCTTTCCTTTAGAACATCAGTCTGTACCGCCAGAGCCGCCACATCAAAATCGCTCTCGATTTTTTCGGCATTCGCTTCAAGTTCTTCAATACTCCGTGAAGCTAGCACGACGTTGGCACCTGATTCAGCAAGAGCATACGAGAATTGCTCACCGAGCCCGGAAGACGCCCCAGTCACGATAGCTGTTTTTCCATCCAGATCATAGTCTGCCATCGTATACACACATCCAGTATCATATGCTCTACTGATATATGTGGTATTAATGCTTAAGGCGGAGGGTTCCAGCTACTCAGCCGGCACCTCGCATTCCTCATCGTCCTCTTTGATGAATTCTTCGCCAGCCTTTCTAATCTGATAGAACCGGAAAAGACCAATTGGTACAACAATGAATAGCCAGATAATGATGTCACCAATTGTAGCAATCATTATACTCTGACCTGTAGGATCAAGCCAGATTTGCCCTAGCTTCATCATTTTCACGAGGGGAAATACAAGTACCAAGCCAAAAACACGTTTTAGGCCAACTGCATCGACATCACATGCGATTCGTGGGCCTATCTGGGCACCGACAATCATTCCTATACCCAAAGCGATAGCAAAGAACGGATTGATGTGGCCGCCTACATAATTTCGAACTGTTCCCGCGCTGGCAGTGAATATCATTGTGAACATGGACGTAGCAACTGCTCCATGAATGGGCATTCCCATAAGAATCGTCAAAACTGGTACAACAACTGCACCGCCGCCAATACCAAGCAAACCTGCAGCCGCACCACCAACAAAACCGCCAAGCAAAGATATGGCAAGCCGTGTGTGGCTTATATCGGAAAAATCGAATAACGCCATATCCTCAGCAGAGGTGCCACGACGCTTTGCAAATAGCATTTTGAGAGCAACGGGGAAGAGAGAAATTCCAAAAATCAATCTGAGGATGTAATCATTGGGAATGATTTCTCGTAGGGCAACACCAACCAAGGAGCCCGGGATTGTAGTTATGGCTAGAAATAGCCCCGCCTTTGGCACAATCGGGGATGGATTCTGTCTCGCATACGAAATCGTGCTTGCAACTGCAACAAACAAAGCTGCAACCAGAGCTGTTGCTGGCGCAGCCTGTTCGTCCAGCAAGAACACGATGATGAGCAAGGGTGTGTTGATAATTCCGCCACCGATTCCGACCATAGAAGCGATAGTTCCAACGGCTATGGCAAATATTGCTATTGGGAGAATGTCGAGCAGTAGTTGTTGCATTGAAGCCTTCCGTCCAGTAAGTTTCGAGCAAATACGCAGCTACTTAAAACGTACTATGTCCCCAATTTCGTCCGAACAGGCTGATGCACTACTGCGGAGTCTTTCTTGTGCCGAGATAGTAACATCCGCTCAGCATAATCGCGATGCCTATAAACAGCACAATTAGCATGAAGTTACTTGTCTCCATGTCCGCCGACAGAAGATATCCCGCCAGAGATATAGCCACAACAATGAATCCTATAGCAGCAGCAATTCTACCGGGACGCGGATCGAATTTCATAAACGGAGGAACATCTTCGTCAGTAGATTTCACCTTATGCTCTATCTTTACATCGCGCTTGAAGAACCTCTGACCATCATCTGTGATGTATCCTTTAAGCTCTCCTTTGTCAACTAGGTCTCTGAGCATTTCCCTCACCGCCTCATCATCCAAATTGAGTCGGTCAGAAATAACTTGGATAGAACTCAAATGCTCCTTCTTCACTGCTTCCAGTAGTTTTTCCCTCTGAGAGGACATAGTTTTTTCAACTACCCTACTAGTTCTCCTCTATTATGAGCTGAAAAACTTATTGCTCAAATTGGAGGCTAGAATCTACGACTACCTGTTACACTACGTTTCATTGGTGATTAGAAAACGCCTTAACTATTTCATTGGCCCACTCCTTGGCTAGACTTTCTTGCTCATCAAAATTCCTTCTCCAAATCATATAGCCTTCAAAGAATTCTTGAGTTAGGGGTTCATCTGAAATCAATTGCAGAATCTGGTTCATATGACATTCTGGTTCTTTTGTCTCTTTGCAAACGATAAACGTGGCAAATGGTTTATCGGAGAGAATTGATTTGTTGTTAGTCACGAATTCTAGTATATCAGCCTGAACTTTGCCGCCATACACTGCAGAACCTATCACAAGCCCATCAAAGGTCTCAGGATCCAATTCGCCTGGTCTATTTGCTTCAGCGTTAACACCTTCTTTTTCAAAAGCATTGAGTAACCATTCCACCACTGATACCGTGGCTTTCTCACGTTTCGTTGAGTAGATTATTCCAATTTTCACTGAATTCAATCTCCCGTTTCGTAATTATGCAGTCTATTAAGAACTAGTCTTTTCGTTCAATAAGGGTTTCTACAGACAACACATCCCTTATCAAGCGACATGCCCGGTAATCACTGTGATGACTATGAATGACGAGGACATTTCGGTTGCAGCTCCCGAGGAATGGATGGGTGGCTGGAACAGGCATTATCGCGATTTGCTTGAGAAAGATACAGAAGAGCTCCTCGACTTCGTACCAGCACACCCAATAACGCGGCTTCGACACGCCCTTAAAATCGAAGATATCAATCCAAAGGAAATAGACGCTCTGGATCTCGCATGTGGAGATGGTAAGGCAGCATGCGCCATAGCGAAATGGGGAATAAATGTGACTGCAATGGATGCACTCGATTCTGCACTCAGGTTAGCAAAGAAGCGTGCAAAAGTCGCAGATGTGCTTGAGCGTATCAGATTCTTGAAAGGAGACATAGACTCGTGGCCTATTCCTTCGGATACATACGATGTTATTGTTGCGGTCCAAATTCTTCAGTACCTTTTCGAACGAGCAATTCCACGGCTTGAAGAAATCAAACAAGCTGTAAAACCTGGGCGGTTTCTGGTGTATTCAGGCAATATCGAACCCCACTTCGAAACGGACCCAGAAATCCGATTCATCAAAGAGAGGGAGCTTAAAGACTCATTAGAAGATTGGAAAATTCACAGTTTCGGAAAAGAAGTGGTCCTCGTGAGGGAGGAGGACCGGAGGGGCTACATTTGGATTGTAGCCCAGAAGCCCTTCTAGATACTCGTCCAGATAAGACCAATCAATCATTATCTTGGAAGAACATCATATCTACAACGATCGCCGCAGTTACACCATGAAGCCAGTCCATATATCTGCCAACAGTAACTCGGAATTCGTCGCGTAGGCTGATTACTTTCTTGTCCAATTTCAATGCAAAGTGTCCAGAGCTGCTATAGCCTTCAAACCCCCAGCCTAGAATGCCACCTTCGGCCTTGATGACTTCGTCGCGATAAAGAATCTTGAATTTCTTGCCAAAGGAAAACCATGGGCGTTCAATGGCACCCACAACCTCACCAGACGGTTCGACGAGTTCAAATTTCTTCTTGAACAAACCGCTCTTTGCGGTCAATAGTCTATTCTCATTTGGGTCTTCTATATGAATGGTGGATCTCAGAAAACTCAGCCATGTTTGTCTCCCAATGGCCACTTTCTTGTCAGAGGCTTCCTCGTAGATTTCGTAGACAGGTCTAAGCGATATAATCTTCTGCTTAACCCTGAATTGCCTTTCTTCTCCGGGTATTTGTTCGTTAGTCTCCAATGTGACTACTTCCTTATCTTCACATCTAGCTCGAGCCCTAATAAACGAAATTTGCACAGAGTCAGGAGGTCTTCTTCATTGCGAAAGTAATGCCGCCTCCAATTGGTAATATCGTGCTTTCCAGACCGGTAGAATCCGCCACCTTCTTGTTGAAAGTGTGTATTGATTCCATAGTATCATCCCAATCCTCCCGATTCCGACGAAGCGGGATAAGGGCGTCATTTGCAAGAAAGAGGCCTCCCGGTTTCAGTACTCGGAGGCATTCATCTAGCAAAGGCGGATACAGTGCTTTGTCCGCATCCTGAAAAACTGCATCAAAAGATTCTCCTTCGAAATCAGCAATCAAGTTCTCTGCATCACCAATCTTGACTTCGATATAATCTTCCAAATCCAATCTTTCGAAGTTCTTACGAGCGAAACTAGCTATATCCTGGTCGATTTCGATACTTGTAACATGGCCTCCATGTGCCTTCACAGTATTTGCAATCGACGATGTCGAAAATCCAATGCTCATGCCAATTTCAAGAACATGTTTGGCTTTCACCAGCTGAAGAAGGACCCTGAAGAAATCAGCAACTTCATTTTCGATAACAGGCATGAAATCCGCAGTTAGTGTCCGTTCAAGATATTCTTGGTGCCTCGGTCTAGGGGTGTCAGCATATATCTGGGAGATGTAATCTGCAGCTTTTGAATAATCCATTATGCCTCATCCTAATGTATTCCGTTGTCTTTTCCCTAGAAAACCATTTTCCTTACGAAGATAATCGGTCCGGTGATTCATCTAAACCATGCAGTAACTAGGCAAAAGCAATCAGCACTAGAATTCGTCTTCATAACGATAGTATCTCGAAAGACAACGAAGCAGGTTTAGATCCTCGTTGCCTCATGAGGGTCTCTATGCGGATTATTCTTCGTAGAAGTATTTGCCTTTCTCGTAGATGACTTCATCTCCAGCAAGAACCTTTCCTTCTTTCATGTCCTTAATCATGTCCACATGAACAGCACTGTCATTGGTTCCATTGCAATCCTTGTAGGCTCGACCTAACGCGCAGTGGATGGTGTTACCAATCTTCTCATCAAAGAGCATGTTCAAGGTATATTCCTTGATACCGCGGTTTGTTCCAATTGCCATCTCTCCAAGATAACGAGAGCCCTCGTCAGTATTGATTATAGACTCGAGAACTTCTTCATTCTTCTCCGCCGAGTAGTCCACAACCTCTCCATTCTCAAAGGTGAGTCGTACCCCTTCGATAACTTTCCCCTGCTGCATGAAGGGTATATCAAAGTAGATGTGTCCTTCAACAGTATCTTCTACGGGAGCTGTGAAGACTTCACCGCTGGGCATGTTATGCTTACCGTCAGAAGCAACCCAGATTCGTCCTTCTGTTGAAGCATGAAGATCAGTTTCTGGACCGATGAATCGGATATCATTATGGCTTTCAAGGTGCTCTTTCATGAGATACATGTTCTCACTTGCCTTTTCCCAGTCGATGAGCGTTGCAGAATACACAAAATCCTGGTATTCATTCAGAGACATATTGGCCTGCTGAGCCAGTGTTCTACAGGGATGGACGGTACCGCACCACCGCTTATCCATGATGATATCACTCAATTCCTTCCGCGTTTTGCGTGAAATCATCTGCCGTTTTGGATCCACATTCGCCATAGCTTTCGTATTTACTGGCGAACTGACGCCGATAAATACATCAGCTGCTTCAACTGCTGCCTTCTGATGTTCGGGGAATATCTTCAACGTTTCATCTGATGCGCCATCAAAAAAGGCTCTAGAAGCTTCTTCACTGGACATAAGAACCATCGGAACTGCACCAGCTTTTGCTATTTCGCGGTTCAACGCAACGACAAGGTCATGCGCATCCGGATGTGCACGAATAATGACCATATCGCCTTCTTGAACTTCTGTGGACCATTCGACCAGAATCTTTGCATGTTCTACTATCCTTGAGTCCATTGAGAGTCACGTCTATTTTACTCGAGAAAGACGAAGGTCATATAGCTTGCGAAAGCTGCGAAAATATTTTAGAACAAAAGGTCTTAGAAAGGACAGAGCAGCACATCGACGGAGTTTCATTCTTTTGGCGCGCAAAAACACAGGGAACTGGTACATCAGTTGTGTTACATCGCTGATATTTCTTGGTGGAATCTATCTTGTCATCGTAGCGTTCACTGGCACGACAGACATATACACAAATCTCCCGTGGGCGTTTTATGCCTTCTTCCAGGTGGCCGTTATTGCAGCAGGTATCAGTTTTATCTGTAAGAGCTGGGGAATTCATAAAAAACGGGAGACGAAGTACGTCGAATTTGATACTAGCTTTCTTCGGCGTGTTATTGTAGACGAGCATACGGGCGAGGAATGCGTCGTTTTTGGTTCTCCTGAGAGCACGTTCAGAAAGGCTTGCAGGAGAGACTGGCCATTTGAAAACATCGATGAAGACGCAAATTGGATAATCGAAGACGCAAGAGGCAATGATATCACTCGAAAACGTTTGTCTGATTATGACGGCATCGCACGGATTGTCCCAAAATACGGTGTAGAAAGGGTGAGCGATTATCACAGCGAGGAGAGATCATATTCCTCAATAGAAGACAGTGTAGAATACTATGATTAGGGATCATTTTCAGTCTCATGGCGAACATTGCCAAGAGTTACAATTATTCTGCACATCTGGCAGAGATTCTTCAATTACCTGGGCAAACCTATCATTCTTGGTGAAAACCATAAAAGCACAAAATGAAATAGTGACATGAATGTAGGAGGTTCAGACTAAGTGAACTACGAATCAATCAAGAACCTTGTGAAGCTTTTTGCAGTGGCTTTCGTTGTTACTGGAGCCTTCATCTTAATCTATCCACTCCTGGGAGCATACTTCCTATTTGGTGGACTGTTGAGCCCCCCGTTCAATTATATTTTGATGGCGCTCGTTACTGGGATTGGAGCAGTCATACTGCTTTCCTATGCCAATAGTCGAATAGGGGCTACAGATGAACGCTCCGGTGGATTCACCGAAGTGGACACCTCACGATTACACAGAGTGATTGTTGATAGCAAGACTGGAAAAGAAAAAATAATCACAGGCCACAAAGATGCAACTTTCCGCTCTGCGGCCAAAAAGAACTGGCCTTTCAAAGGCGTTGACCAAGACTCAGATTGGATGATTGTGGACGACCGCGGAAATGACATCACAGACAAGAAATTGAGTGATTATGACGATATATCACGAATACAACTGAAAACATAGACCAGAAAAAACCAGAGCAGAACTCGATCAATAGCACGTCTATGATGCATCAACGTACTGTATGCTATCAGTTATCGTCTTTTGTCCTTTCAAGCAAGTCTCTCACTTCTTGATCTGTTGTTTGTGAGAAATCCTTGTACCAAGTTCCAACACCGAAGAAAGGTTTGGGACCAAGGAGGCTGATTGCTTCGTCTACCATTGATTCGATTTCTCTAAGGGTGTCAGGAGGGGCTGTTCCTACTGCAACGATCAAGCTCTTCACGCCAGCTCCTTTCAATCCTTTGATGGCAACCTGCATAGTCGCTCCCGTAGCCATACCATCATCAACCAGAATGATGGTCTTCTCCTTCAAATCGTCTTCTAGAAGGCTGCTGCCATATTTCTCTTGCCTCTTTGCAAGCTCTTTCTGCTCTTTCTCAAACACCCTTTCGATAGCTTCTTCGGTGAGATTCGCCCGTCGCACCATATCATGGTTGATTATTTTTATTCCTCCTGACGCGATAGCACCGAATGCAACCTCAGGGTTATATGGCAGCCCAAGCTTTCGAACAATCAAGACATCAAGTGATACTTCCAGCTTCTGGCCGATTTCGAAAGCCACAGGAACCCCACCGCGAGGAAGACCTAGAACCATCAAATCCTTCATGCTTTTGTATTCCAGAAGTTTGTCCGCTAGCAGCCTACCAGCCTCACGACGATTCTCAAATCGATTCAATTCTTCCCATCTCTCTGATTCAGTTTTCTTCTTGGCACTGATTTACTCTTAGGTCTAGCAATTTTATTAGCTCAGAAGAAAAAGAAAACCCAATTAGCTTGAATATTCTATTGAATATGATGTGACAGACTTCAATCTCAGTTGGGACTGGAAGAGCGGAAATCGTAGCGGCAGATGAAGATTTGACGCCGAGAGAGGATTTCTACTATTAGACTAGAAAAACCTCGTCATGTTCTCGAACGCGGTTCTTTACCTTTATGGCAATTTCTTGGCCAGGTTTTCCGGTTTCAATCGGATCTCGATCAACTTCCATCGAGTCGATTTTCTGTTCGAAATCGGTGGTATGGCCTTTGATTCTAATGGTATCACCTACGTTCAGTTCATCTTCAAGCTCGATTGCTGCAACATCTATGTTTGTGAAGTAATGGGTCACTTCGCCAATCTTTCTCTCCATAATTATCATCCACAGTTCATAGATAGTTCTTTCCTAGAAAAAGTCTTTGTGTCGCACAAAAACCGATTTCTATCTGGGTTTTACGAAACCACGCCACTCAACCATATCCCAAACTGTTGATTCCAAATCCCATTTCGGACTGAATCCAATCTTTTCGCGGATCTTGGTATCATCGATAAGATACTCAGATCCAAACATTTTCGCTCTGAAGGAAGTCAAGAGAGGTGCATTATCTCGACCAAACGCCCGATATAGCGAGCCAAGAAAGCCGCCAACAGCCTTAGCAAGCCCATATGGGATTTCTCTGAATGATGGTTCCACACCAAGTTCTTCAGCGATTGCTGTCATGAGTTCTTTGAACTCGCAATTGAAACTTGTTACATTAAACGCCTCATTTTTCGCTGATTTGAAATTCTCTGCTGCCTTCACAAGCGCACGGGCAACATCATTCGCATGAACGAAGCTTTGTTCGTTGCTCCCATCTCCAAATACGACCATATTCCCGTTTTCAATCCGCTCAATGAACTGGGGCCCAGTGAACATGTCGCCTTCGCCTAGAACAACAGGCGGTCGAATCATCGAGGCTCCAATGCCATAGTCCGCAATGTATTCATGAATCAGCTCTTCCGAGGCCAGTTTCGACTCCTGATATGCATTGGCCGGATTCTTCTCATAGTCCTCAGTAATAGACTCAGAGATTTCAGGAAAGCCATAAACTGCTGTCGATGAGGTATGCATCAATTGGGGAATCTCTTTACGTCGAATCACTTCGAGTATGTTCTCCGTACCTCCGACATTGACTGGGAAGTAATGCTCCTTTCCTCCCCAATCAGCCATGACTGCTGCGTTATGGAAAAGCCATTGTGTGTCATTCGGAACACCTTCGAGAAGGCTTTCTAGATTCGTCACATCACCTACAACCGTTTGATAATCAAGCCCTTCTAGAAGCTCCAGACTCGAGTCCTCACGAATTAAGACGGTGATGTCATGTTGTTCTTCGAATAACTGCTTCACGATATGATGCCCGATGAATCCAGTACCACCGGTTACAAAGCAATCAGCCATTGGAATTCACCCAAACAACGAAGCACAACGTCTTAGGTCTTTCGAACACAAGAATATAATGCACAGAAGCTATTCATACAAGGCAAAAGGTGTGAAACATGACCTCGAAAGTCCTAGTGATAATAGCCAGCGGCAATCCCGATAAAGCTCTTGCAGGAATGATGTACGCTCGGAATGCAATTGTTCACGAATGGATGGAAGACGTTCAAGTCGTATTCTTTGGCCCATCCGAGGAACTACTGAGCTCCAATGAGCAAGTTGCCAAGTCGGCGGCCGCTCTTGCAGATGTAACGGAACCGCTTGCCTGCAAATACATATCCGACCAACAAGAAACATCCGAAGATATTTCCGGATTGGGTATCGGAGTCAAATACGTAGGTACGGTCGTGTCAAATTTCATCAAAGAAGGCTATGTGCCTATGGTTTGGTAGAAATTCACCCGTGGTCAACACGCAAATCTCACGTTGGCAGAGAATCCGCAATAGGCAACATGGAGCAGAGATTACTCGTGATGGTGATGATGTTCTTGACCTTCAAGCGGAGCCATGCTACCTGCAGCTCTTTGCACAACCTCAGACAAAGCCGGATGAATATGAATAGCTTTCAATAAGGGCACGAAGCTCTGACTTTGGGTGTACATGAGATTAGCGACTTCTTGAATAAGAATTGGAGCATGCGGTCCGATGATACTAGCTCCCAGTAGCCTGCCCGATTCCTGATCCGCAATAATCCTCACGAAACCCTCAGGATTGCCCATGGCCATGCCTTTAGCTGTATTTGTGTAAGAAGACTTCCCCACCAGCAATTTGTAATCTGTTTTCTTTGCTTGCCGCAGTGTCATGCCAACAGTAGCAATTTGAGGATGGGAGAAAACGGCTTTGGGAACTGCATGATAGTCAGCTGGAACCAGTTCTTCATCACTGACATCTGGGTCGTTAATCGATTTCACCATATTATGCCAGACAATCTGTGATTCATCATTAGCGACGTGACGGAACATATGCTTTCCAAGAGCGTCCCCGAATGCCCAAATTCGTTCCTTTGAGGTTCGGAAGTAGTCGTCCACAACAATCCAGCCTTTGTCATCGGTTTCTACACCGGTGTTTTCTGGTTTCAGTAAATCAGAGTTTGAACGTCGACCAGTGGCAACGAGAATTTCTTCGGCTTCAAACTCCAGTTCTCCTCCAGTCTGCCGATTCTTTGCGGTTACTTTCTTCATTCCATCTTCTTCTTTGACCCGAATTACTTCATGATTCGTGTGCACTTCCATCCTCTTGGAGAGCTCCGCTTTCAGCAGGTCGGAAACATCATGATCCTCATCTGGAACAAGATATTGATTCCTGCCCAGGATGGTTACATCAGTGCCTACGGCTGAGAAGAAATGACCAAACTCAGCTGCAATGTAACCGCCGCCAACAATAATCAGTGAATCGGGTCGCTTATTGATTTCCAAAATGGTCTTGTTTGTAAGATAACCTACATCCTCGATTCCATCTATGGGCGGTATGAGCGGTCTAGCTCCACTCGCCAGCACAACATATGACGCCTCTATAGTCTCATCGCCGACTTTGATAGTATAGTCATCGATGAACTCGCCCGTTTCATTGTAAAAATCGTAGTCATCTGTTTCAGCAATGGATCGCTCAATTTCTTTTGAATCGCCCCATGTTTCTTCACGCATTCTTTCCATGAGTGACTTGAAATCAATTTCGTCAATGTGCGCCTTCAAATCAATGCTTTCAGCTTCTTCGATTCTTGTAATGATGTCGCCAACATAGGTCAAGATTTTGGTTGGTATGCAACCTCTGTTGAGACACGTGCCACCGAACCTTCCGTTGTCAACGATAGCAACAGACAAACCCTGTTGATAAGCAGGCGCCCCGACGTTTGCTCCAGCTCCAGATCCGACTACTAGCAAATCATATTGCTTCATAATCGTTAAGTCTCTAGATTTCAACATAAAGGTAATGGTACGGAAGGCCCTGTGTAAAAAGTCATACTGATATATCGGATTGACACACATTACTGTTCCGGATTGTCTGTATTCGTGCATAGGAATAGAGAATTAACTACTCATCTTGTCTTCTCACACTGATTCGGGCGACTTTTTCCACAGAGCTGGTACAGAAAGAGAAGATTTACTTATGCCAACACTTTTCACACCATTTTCAATATCTTAAATATAGTTAAGACGTGGTTAACGTATGGAAGTTGTAGAGAAGGTTCTTAGGAAGGACATGAATGAAGTGATGGAAGAAGCCAAGGACTTCTTTGAAGGTGAGATTGGACTATCACTTCGCGATGAAATTGAGGATTGTTGCCTTGAGTTTATCACAAATCAGGGATTTGTAAATGTCCAAGTAAGTGAACGAAATGGAAAAACAGCGGTTACCCTAAGATCCAGAGAATACGAAAGAGAAGCAAACAGATTCATCAGAAACTTGTAAAAATAGCCTCCAAAGGATAAACCTGGACCTCATCGGTGAATATCAGCAATATGTGTGCAAAAATACCAAACAACATCTATAAGCCAGCGTAGCTACACCTATAGCTGGGTCGAGGTTCATGAAGAGGGATAAACTAACGATTTGTGTCATTTCTTTGCTCTTGGTGGGGGTCATACCGCTTTCTGTATTTGCCAACTCCAATACGACGAACTCTATCAAGAACGGTTTGTTTCTAGACAAGATCATGTTTCACCACTTGAACGGAGAAGAAGCTATTCAGGCGCTTTTGGATGATGAAATTCAGCTCATAGGATATATGATTGACCCTACGCTTATGCCTGAATTAGAACAATCTGAAGGGATTGAGATTTCAGAAACTCTGAGAAATGGCTATGGATACATAACCATTAACTGCCGCAAATATCCGTTCAACATTACCGCGTTCAGAAGGGCTCTTGCGTTCGCAATCGACAAAGAAGCCATCTGTGAGGATGTTTGGGTTGGCAAAGCCGAGCCACTTGATAGCCTTGTCCCAAAAATCAATCCCTTCTCTATCGAAGAAGATCTCACATATCACTACTATTCTGCTAATGTCACAAAAGGGAATGAACTCCTTGACGCTGCTGGTTTCAATGACATCGATGAGGACAAATACAGAGAAGCTCCAAATGGTGATTCCTTTAATGTCATAGTAGAAGTAGCTGAATCATCCGAAATTGCGATCGGAGTTGGTTCAATCGTAGAAGAAGCTCTTCAATCTCTTGGAATCAACGGAACTTCAAAACCAACCGATTTCTATGAGTATTTGAACAAGCTATACTTTCACCATCAAGATTATGACATTGCGTTTATGGGCGAATCTTTCTCTGATTTCAGTGTTGACTGGCTTGCTGATATACCTTGGCCGCAGTATGCTGGCGACAGCTGTCATTTCCCTCACTTTACGAATGCAAGTTATGATTCTTGGAAAGACCAGTTGCTTCACAATACGACACTGGAAGGTGTGAAAGAGGCGGCCAGAGAGATGCAGGAAGTCTGGGTCTATCAGAGCCCAGAGATTATCTGCTATGAAACATATGAATACTCTGCTTACAGAAACGATAGGTTCGTAGGATTTGTAAATCAAGTCGATAGGGGGGTATTCTCATTCTGGACAAGCCTACAGACACATCTAAGAGAAGAACAAGGGGGCCCTTACGGAGGTACACTCCATAGGAGCTTCCCCCTAGATGTGGGAACTTTCAACGTGTTTCAACAGCATTGCTACGGCGTTGAGCAGTACTATGAACTTCTCTACGATAGCTTGTTGCGTGAAGGACCAGATGGATATTTCATCCCATGGCTTGCTGAATCATATTGCATTGAAACACATGAAGATAACGAGGAAGTACAACCAGGATATACAAGATTCACCTTCAATCTAGTTCAAAATGCGACTTGGACAGATGGTTCACCGCTTACCGCGGAAGATGTATCGTTCTCATTCAACTTTTTCAGAGATACAGTAGGCAATCGGTTTAGGTACGGACTGGAGGAAATGAAAGCAGCCTTTGCGAAAACAGCGAATACCTTTGTCATTGAATTCAATACTACCTCATACTGGCATCTTCATAATATAGGAACAAAGCCTATCATCCCCAAGCAGGTGTACAATCAACTAGATCCAGGTGAATGGAATTCATACAATTTGAGTCCTCCAGAAGATGAGATGATAACTTCAGGGCCATATAATGTGTCAGACCGCCTTGATGACCATTACACGGAATTTAGCCGAAATCCGAATTACTTCTATCAATACAATGATGGTATATCAACACCTCAGACGACACCACCTCAGTTCATAGTAATCAACCCATTAGCAGTAGGAGTGCTAGTAACTGCTGTTGCGGGTATCGTTGGAGGTTCTGTAATGTGGATACGGGAGATACGATCCATGAGGTGATGCTAATGCCCCATCTCCCAGATTGTCTTTTGTGCACAAAATGAGACTGAATCATTGTTCGCGGCCGATGTTCGACACTTTGCCGAAGACTAGAAGCCATACAAGGAATGTGTAGGTCCTAACAAAACAACAACAATAAGATATCTTCGTATTAATAGGAGGTGTCTTCGGTGTTTCTGATGGGATGGAAAGGAATACTGGTTGGATTCTGTTTGCTGTTGATAGCAATAGTCCCGTTTCTTGCTTTTCCTCAAATTCATGGCACAGAAATCACAAGAGGGGGGCCGTTCAATATCTCATCCTATGAGTTCGGCGAATGCATTGAACTAAGACGTAATTCAAATTACTTCTATCACTACTCTACTTGGGAGCCAACAAACATAACTACGAATCCTCTCGTTCCAATTCTTACTCCTTGGGCCGTGGGAATCGTAACTGCAATTGTAGTTAGCATTTCAGGGCATGCATACTCTGGGTACTGCGCACGAAAACAGGGGAGGAAGGGGAGTGAGAAACCGTAAGAAGAGATTCTTGGGTATTCTATGCATCATTTGCATTGGAGTAATACCGCTATTTGCGAGTTCTCAGACCCATGTAGCAAACACCAGTCAAAACGGCCCATTCCTGAACCAGATCGTTTTCCATGACATGCATATGGGAGAAGGAATTCAAGCATTGTTAGACGATGAAATACAGCTTATCGATGAGTCCATCGATAATACGGCTTCAGCTGAATTAGGAGAATCAGAGCATATAGAAACCGCAGAAATACTCAGAAATGGATATGGCTATCTGAGTATTAATTGTCGACGTTATCCTTTCAATCTAAGCTCCTTCAGAAGAGCCTTCGCATACGCATTAGACAAACAGAAAATATGCGATGAAATCTGGGGAGGATTCGCATATCCCCACGATAGCGTGGTTCCAAGGATCAATCCTTTTTCGATTGAAAACGAACTGAGAAATCACTATTACAATGGCAACATAACACTGGCTAACAGAACACTTGATTCTGGAGGATTTGCTGATATCAACAATGATGGATACCGAGAGGCGCCCAATGGTGAAAGCTTCGAAGTAGATGTTGATATGGGGACCTGGTCAGCTATTGCTATCGAAATCTGTGAGATTGCAGCACAAACTCTCCGAAGCATGGGTATCAAAGCAGTTCATGAGCCACCTGAATACTATGAATACTGGGGAAGAATACCTTACAATTATGATATCGTTTTCCTCGCTGTTTCATTCAATGATTTCACCCTCGATTGGCTTGGATATGAGTACTGGTCCGAATACGCAGACGAAACCTACTGGAACTACCCCAAATTCGTAAATGCATCTTATGATTCGTGGATAGACCAACTATTGCACGCAGTAGAATACGAAAAGGTCTATGAAGCGGCTACGAATATGCAGGAGATTCTGCTTGAGCAGTGTCCAGTGGTCGTTTGTTATGAAAGTTTCAATGTTGCAGCGTACAGAAACGATAGATTCGGTGGCTTTGTAAATGATGTAGCCCATGGGCCGTCGAATTTTTGGTCGAGTCTGAAAATTCACCTTAGAGATGAGAGGGGGGGTCTGTTCGGGGGAACCCTGCATTGGAGTGACTTTCTTATAGTTAGATACCTTCGAAAGCCCCATTCTTGTTCGGACATCTACTATCAAGTATCCGACATATTCGATTTCCTATACGATAGTCTGCTTCGTCAAGGACCAGATGGTAATCTTGTATGTTGGCTTGCTAAGTCATACACCATTCAGACCCATGCGGATAACGAAGCTGTTCCAGTAGGACATACCAGATTCACGTTTGAAGTAAGTAAGAATGTGACTTGGACAGACGGGAAGCGACTTACCGCACATGACGTAGTATTCACATTCAATTATTTCCGACGAGTGATGCCATGGTATGTATCCTCACTCAGGAATATGAATTCGATCTATGCCAAGACTGACTACACGCTCGTTCTTGAGTTTGAAACCGAGTCTTATTGGCATCTTCATTCTATTGCATCTAAGCCAATTATTCCAAGACACATTTTCAGACAGCTGGATCCGGAGGAGTCAGAAAGCTGTGCCATTTCTCTATCGTCAGATAATGTAACATCAGGACCGTTCAGCATATCGAATAATGAATTAGGAAACAAGGTGGAGCTGACTCGCAATCCACATTACTTCAAAAGATACATCCCGCCTGAAATGGATGAACCAACCACAACAACCGGTGGAAAATGGAACGCAATTGATGTCTTATCACCCTTTGTACTGAGTGCATCCATGATTATTTTCGTCGGGACAACCGCAATATGTCTTGGAGATAGAAAAGAAGAAAATCACAGTCTCCGTCATTAGAATAGGGGGCATTGGGTAGATATAGAAATTAGAACTAGCAGTATTTGTGTATCAAGATACCACACAAGAAATAATACTCCATTGACGAATACATGTCTACGGTGATGAGTTTCCATGAAGAGGGACATGGTGGCGATTTGTCTCGTTTCTGTACTTCTGCTAGCAACCATACCTCTGGGTATGCCTTCAACAGTCAATGCAACAAATGTAACTAGGAATGCCTTATTCCTAGACAAGATCGTACTGGATTCGATATATGGAGAGGAGGCCATTCAGGCGCTTCTAGATGATGAAATCCAAGCTATCGATGATACTATACAGTGGCAGTATTTGGATGAACTATCCGAAGCCGAAAGCATCCGCATAGCTGAAATACCTCGGAACGGATATGGATACTTGTGCATCAACTGCCAGAAATATCCACTCAATCTTACTGCCTTTAGAAGGGCATTTTCTTTTGCGATAGATAAAGAAAGAATGTGCGATGAAACATGGGAAGGACATGCCTATCCACAGGACAGTGTGGTTCCAAGAAAGAGTCCATGGTCAATTGAAGAAGATTTGCCGTATCACTACTATGAATCAGAGATTTCCCGTGCCAATCAAATACTGGATCATGCAGGCTTCGATGACATCGATGGCGATTCATTCAGAGAGGCACCAAATGGAGAAGTCTTCAATGTGACCATAGAAACACCCGATTCAGCCTCATTTGCCATGGAAATCGGTGAGATTGCAGAACAAGCATTGCGTACAATCGGAATCAACGCAATATTCGTGCCTACTGAGTTTTATGATTATTTGAACAGGCTCTATTTTCATGGAGATTATGATATGGTTTTCACTGGACGGACCTTTTCCGATTTCGACTTAGATTGGCTCGCCTACGAGTACTGGTCGGAATACGCGGACAAACCTTACTACAACTTTCCAAACTTTCAGAATGACACCTATGATTCCTGGAGAGATCAGCTACTTCATGCAACAGAATATGACAAAGTGTACGAAGCTGCCAGAGAAATGCAAAAGATACTATTCTATCAGTGTCCTATTGTTCCCTGCTATTCGAATTTCGAAATCTCAGCTTACCGAAATGATAGATTTGAGGGTTTTGTGAACGATGTCAGTGAGGGGCCTATAAGCTTCTGGACAAGCCTACAAGTACATCTAAGAGAAGACCAAGGTGGGCCATTCGGTGGCACACTCCACCGAAGCTTTCCATTAGCTATTGGATCTTTCAACATATTTAAACAATGCTGCTATGGTGTAGAGCAGTTCTATACTCTATTCTACGATAGTTTGATGCGACGAGGACCTGATGGAAAGACCGTTCCTTGGCTTGCTGAATCGTATATAGTCGAAACACATGATGATAATGACTATATTTCACCGGAACACGTTCGATTTACCTTTGATTTGATTCAAAATGCAACATGGACTGATGGAAAACCAATTACAGCAGAGGATGTAGCATTCTCATTCAACTACTACGGCAATACGGTAGGCAATCCATTTCGACGGGGTTTAGAAGGCATGATCGCATCTTATGTAGAAGGCAACGACAAATTTGTAATCGAGTTCAATACGACTTCTTACTGGCACCTGCATACTATCGGATACAAGCCTATCATCCCAAAGCATGTATTCAAGAATATCACTGGCACGGACTATCAACACTACTACTCAGTTCCTCCAGAAGAGGAAATGGTAACATCCGGACCATACAACGTATCAGCTCTGGAGAATCGATATGTGGAGTTCAGTCGCAACCCAAATTACTTCTATCGATACACACCAAGCAATGCAAACGAAACGACATCAGAGAACCCCATTGCTTCATTCTTTAGCCCCTTGATGACAGGCGTGTCTGTAGCCTGCACAGTCATATTCGTAGGCACGGGTGTTCTCGAGATAAAAGAGGCTCGAGACAGGAACTAGCTACACAGCCAAATCAGTCATTGAAGTAGCTTGACTGAAGCTACTCCGAGAATTTCCCGTCACTTACCTCATGATTCTAAGTAGCTACTTTCTACTTCTTCGCGATGAATCGTGTTGTAGGTACAGAAGGGGATTATTCGTCCATCAGGTGTCGAGTAGTTGATGCTGCAGTGTTGAACACGCTCCAAATCCAAATTGAAAGGATCTTGAAAATGCATCATCCCAATCATGATGACGCGATGCATGAAAGCTGCGAGCGAATCGTAATCACCCTTGTTGAGAAACGCCTCAATGATTGGGCGCATGAAGGTCTTCTTCTTGATGTGCCTCAAGAAGCCCATGAGTTTGAATTTCGATCTGATACCGGCCAAGCGTTTTCTATCGACATAGAGATTGCAAACATCCTCCAGAACCTCTAGCAATTTCTCGATATCGAGGATTTCCGTTATTGGATAGTAATTGCCGTTCTTGTCAAAGAGCAGAAAAGTGGCCATGCCGCATGCGAAGTGCGAGTGCAGTTCAACCGTCGGTTCGCCTTTCATCAGCCCAAGAGCCCTTCCAACGTTCATCATCGCAGGAACCGGGTACCAGTCCTCTGTCGTAATCCGGTTATCCGTCTGTTCTTCTATCCTCTTGATAGCATCTGGTATTGTGATTCGCATCTCTTTCCGCTTCTCATAGTCGATTCTTCCTGTTATACTGACAGGCTGGAAGTTAATACAGCGAACAATATCGCGGTTATCTATGGCGTAGTTAACTATGTCACCGATTTCTTGGTCATTAACGCCTTTGACGATGGTTGGCACAAGTACCACTCCGTCAAGACCGATTTCTCGGCAATTATCAAGCACCTTGTCTTTTACATTTCGAATGTCCCTACCGCGAGCAAGTTCGTATGGCTTAGCTGTCACACCATCAAATTGGAGATAGATCGTATTGAGACCTGCATCCATAAGCGATTGAAGATATGAAGAATCTCCAGCCATCTTCAAACCATTAGTTGCAATCATGATGTGATTATATCCAAGTTGCTTAGCCCATTGGACGTATTTCAAAAGATGGGGGCTGACTGTTGGTTCACCTCCTGCAAATTGAATACCAGGGCAGGGAACTGGAAGATTACGTCTCAAATTACGAAGCATCTCAAGGATTTCAGACGGCTTCGGCTCAACCACTCTTCCGGACTCCGCAGCATTGGCAAAGCAGATTGGACATCTCATGTTGCACCGATTTGTTACGTCAATAAGACCGAGTGCTGTGTGAGCACAATGATTTGGACACTGGCCGCAGTCCAACGGACATCCCTCTACAGTCTCTGTTCGCGGGTTATCAAGGCCAACTGTCTTGTACCAGTACTGCATAGACCGCCTAAACATGTCTGCATCGGACCAATAGATATCTTGGAATGAACCGTGAATATCACATTCCTTTTTCATGAGAATTTTCGAATCCTCTTCGTACACGGTCGCGTCAATGACATTAACTCGATGATCATCAAGCCAGCATGCAGGACATATAGACTTGGTTGAATATGGTAGAGTTCTTGCTTCGTATTTTTCGGGTCTGTATCGCTCAATTGTTGGTATATTGTGATGAAGCTCCCCAGCAGGTATGCGTCCAATTTCTTCATTGCCCAAGCATCTTCACATCCAGTATACGGAATGGAAAGTTGCAATTTAGACTGGAATGATTCAACTTAAAGCTTTCAGAATGCTAAGCATGACGCATTTTTGAATTTCAGAAGGACATACGCATAAACTTTGAACATGCATACTGGATAGATTTTCCCGTCACGGAACTCGACAATTGGAAAGTGTTTCGGCCAGGTGCAGTAGATGACTCACTCGGGAAGTGTAGCGGACACCATCCTCGAAAACATGTTGTGGTTTATGAACTCGGTACAAGATCGAGGAATAGCTGATGGTAGATTTATTAAACTCAAGAGACAATTTGGAGAAGTACTAAGGTGGGTGCACCATGGCCGATGTTAGCAGACCTGTGTTTGTTGGCATATTCTTGGTTTTGGGGCTTATTTTTCCTTCATACAGTCAAGTAGCAGGTTTGAGCACTATTCCACCACGAAATGCTTCTAATACCAATAGAGATAGATTTGGCCCCTACGTTGATAGTGTTAGGTACGAAGTTATTTCGCAGGAGGATCAGGCTGTTCGGGCTCTGCAGGATGGCGATATCGACCTGATTGGAGATCAAGTGGATCCCTCATTCGTAGCGGAATTGCAGGATGCAGATAACATTGAGATAGCTGAGACTCTGAGAAACGGCAATGGGTATCTCACTATTAACTGTCGGAAATACCCTTTCAATATCACCGCATTCAGGAGAGCACTAGCTTACGCTTTAGATAAGCAAGCCATTTCAGATAACCTCTGGGAGGGGTTTGCATATCCACTCGATAGCTGTGTGCCCCGGAATAATCCCTTTTCTGCTGAAGAACACCTCGCGTATCATTATTACGAAAGAAATTACGAGACTGGGAACCAGCTTCTTGACACAGCAGGCTTCTACGATTCTGATAATGACAGCATCAGAGAAGCGCCAAATGGTGAGGATTTCGACGTATTGATAGAAGTTGCTTGCTCTTCAGATATAGCAATAGAAACCGGTGAGATGGTTGCTAATGCCCTTCGGAATCTCTCAATAGATGCGGTCAGCGGATATGGGTGGAATATACTGAATAGGCTATATTATCACGGTGATTACGATATAATATTCATTGAACAGTCTTTCACCGACTTTGATGTCGATTGGCTTGGCTACGAATACTGGTCAGAGTATTCCGACCAACCATTCTACAATTATCCAAACTTCGAGAATTTGACCTATGATTCTTGGCGGAATCAGTTGCTTCATTCAACAGACCATGAAGAAGTCTATGAAGCAGCAATAGAAATGCAGAAGGTCTTAGCTTATCAATGTCCAATTATCGTCTGTTACCAAAATATCGAGTTCTCAGCTCATAGAACAGACCGCTTTGAAGGATTCAAGAATGATATTGTAGAGGGCGTTCCAAGATATTGGACCAACTACAAAGTTCACCTGAAGGACTCAGAAGGTGGCCCATTCGGAGGAACCCTTACCCGTAGCATTCCCCTCGATGTTGATACATTCAATTTCATGGTCAGCTCCTCTGCTTATACCTATGATGTTCTTGATATGATGCACGACAGTCTGATCAAACCTCATTGGAATGGCCAAGATATCAAATGGCTGGCTGATGACTATCAAATAGAAACTCACGATGATAACCCAAGCGTTACGGAAGGTCATACTCGAATCACATTTGACCTGCTTTCCAATATCACTTGGAGTGACGGAGAAAGCCTGACAGCCGAAGACGTGGCCTTTACCATGTTTTTTTACCAAGAATCCCCGGGTAATCCTCTTGGAAGGGATCTTCGAAATATGACTGGTGCTTTTGCACTATCAAGAAACAGAGTAGCCATCGAATTCAACACTGAATCCTACTGGCACTTACATTCCGTGGGCTACAAACCAATAATTCCCCAACATGTATTCTCAACTATGGATTCTGACAAATGGATGGATTGGAATCCGAATCCACCCAATGAAGCTATGGTTACTTCAGGCCCATTCAATATCACTGAATACGAACCTAATGAATACTGCACAATGACCTACAATCCTAATTACTTCTTCAATGCGCGTTGTTTCGGACCGTCAATTACTCATCCCGAGGATGTCCATTGTGATGTGTTTCATTCACCAGTATCAATCACATGGCATCTAGCCGACATTGATCCCAAGGAGTATCGCTTTATTGTTGATAATACAGTGCAGCGAATAGAGTCATGGGAATCCCAGAATCAAACAGTCACATTTTCAATTGAGGTACTTCTGCCGGGCATCCACAATGTAACCATAATAGCTGTTGATTCCATGGGTAATCAATGCAGTGATATTGTCTTCATCTATGTAGAAGGGCCCGTAGCTACACTCCTAATCATCGCTGGCGTCGGAATCCTTGGTATTTGCATAGTCATAGTGCTTCGAGTTGCATATCAAGAAATTCGAGAAATCTCTAATTCCGAAGTCACTTGATGGATACTGAAATACACTGTAATTTGCAAAGGGTATGCAAGTATCTTGTTTTCGAAGACTTGGCTCAGTCAAACATAACAAGGCATCTACTGCGGAGTTGAAAGCGAATTCGGAATGTGATGCTGTTTTTCTAGCCAAACTTTTGATAATCTGGTTTTTCGTTATCTAAGGGTAATCAGGAAGGATATCATGACTTTTCGAAGAGCTTTAGCTCGTGCAATTAGTAAATGGGAGATTGTTAACCAAGTCTTTGATGAGTTAGCTAACCCGCTAGATAGCTGTGTACCTAAAAATAATCCAGTTTCAGTCGAAAGTGAGTTATGGTACCATTACTATAACGCAAATATCGCACAATCAAATGAGATGCTGGATACAGCTGGTTTCTTAAATGTTGATGGTGATAATCTCAGCATCATTTTGAAGTGTAATCAAGGACACAAAAAGATTGTATAATATGAGGGATATTTTATTCCGGGAGGTCGGCCACAATCAACAAAGGAATACTTCTTCTAGTTGGGGCGATAATTTCTCTCTCTCCATTCTTGATATCTCTCAGTCTGGACGACCGGACCACGATTTCTCCAACCGAACTGGCATTTCCAAATAATCAGGAAAAGAGTGGTCCATTTGTTGAAGAAATTGTCTATGATTTCACCCACAGTGACACTGAAAGCATAGTCGCTTTGCAAGATGGCGAAATCGACATGATAGGAGATATGATAGATCCAACATTTGTGGCCGAACTAACAGATGCAGAAGACATAGAGCTGAGGATTAGTCCGGGAAATGGTTACGGGTATATAGTCATCAACTGCCGGAAATACCCCTTGAATATAACTGCCTTTAGAAGAGCGTTAGCTTACGCTCTAGACAAGCACGCTATTTGTGCGGAAGTGTGGGATGGGCTCGCTCAACCTCTGGATTGTTGTATTCCGGAGATTAATCCTTTCTCTGCCGAAGATGAATTATCATACCATTACTACCAAGGAAAGGTCGAGCTTGGTAACCAGATACTGGATGAAGCCGGTTTTCATGATATTGACAATGACACCTTTAGAGAAGCACCGAATACAGAGGATTTCGAAGTACTTGTTGAAGCTTCTGATTCATCATCAATTTCTGCTGATACAGTTACTTTAGTTGCATCTGCTCTTCAGGACTTAGCAGTGAATGCAACATCCTCATCAACATGGTATAACTTGCCTTCCCCGTACTGGAAAGACGATTATGACATTGTATTTCTAAACGAAATGTTCGATGATTTTGATGTTGACTGGCTTGCCCATGAGTACTGGTCAGAATACGCTGATGAACCGTACTGGAATTCCCCGGGCTTCAAGAATGCCACATATGATTCTTGGCGAAACCAACTGCTTCACTCGCCAAGTCACCGAGAAGTTCTTGAAGCGGCCATCGAAATGCAGAAGATTCTGGCCTATCAGTCTCCGATTATCGTTTGCTATCAAGCCCTCCAAGTCTCAGCTCATAGGACGGACCGCTTTGAAGGCTTCAAGAAGGACCCCATAGAGGGCGTTCATGGATTTTGGACAAATTATAAGATTCGTCTAAGGAAAAACCAAGGCGGACCATTTGGAGGAGCATTTACCTGGAGTAATTCGCTGGATCCTGATACATTCAATTTCATGGTCACTTCTTCCTCGTATACAATGGATATCCTCGATATGCTATATGATAGTCTGATTACGCGTGACTGGGAAGGCGAAGACATAGGATGGTTAGCAGAAGAATACCGTATCGAGATGCATGGCGATAATCCAAGCGTTCCTGTTGGATATACACGAATCACATTCGACTTGATCTCCAACGCTTCTTGGAGCGATGGAGAGAAACTGACAGCAGAAGATGTGGCATTCACATTGAACTACTACCAGCAATCGCCTGGAAACCCTCTAGCTATGGATCTTAAGAATATGACCGCCGCTTTTGCAAAGACGGAAAAAAGCGTGGTTGTGGAATTCAATACTGAATCCTACTGGCACCTACATTCCGTAGGCTACAAACCAATAATTCCTCAACATATATTCTCAGAAATCGGTCTCAATGGTTGGAATACATGGGACCCCATGCCACCTGAAGAGGCTATGGTCACGTCAGGTCCGTTCAATGTCTCGGATTATTCCCCGGGCGAGTATTGTACAATCGGTCAGAACCCGAACTACTTCTACAGTGCTCGAGACATGGGGCCATCAATTAGTCAGCCTGAGGATGTCCATTGTGATGTGTTTCATTCACCAGTATCAATCACATGGCATCTAGCGGACATTGATCCCTATGAGTATCAAATCATGTTTGACGGGAGAGTAGTGAAATCAGAAGATTGGACATCCCCAAACTACTCACTGACCTTCCCGATTGGCAATCTAGCCCCGGGGTGTCATAATCTTACCATCGTCGCATCTGACTCAATTGGAAATCTAAATAGTGATACAGTTTTCATCTTCGTTGAAGGACCCATAGCAACAATCTTGACTGTTACAAGCATCGGAATCATCGGGGTATGCATAGCCATCGTCATTAGATTCGCGTATCAAGAAATGCAGGAGAACACCTCCCTCAACCGAAAACAAGAGCTTAGAAATCGTACAATCTTGCTCCTCATGCATCAGTCTTAAGAATACGAAATACCACCATAGACACGGGTTCTCAACATGAGGATGCTTCAAATCCATAGTAACAGCTTTTCATTTGAGCTCAAAAAGAAGGCTCTGAAGAATGCTGAAGAAGTCGAAGATGAATCTATATCAATTTCGGATTCATGCTTAGTCAACTTCATCGCGGGAGAAAAAAGTGACAGTACAGATATCGAGCTTGTCACCGAAAAAACAACTCAGATGATAGCTAAAGCAGCAGAGGATGTAAATGAGAAGAGGATTGTTGTGTATCCATGGGTGCATCTTACCGAGGATCCAAGCCCTCCACATGTTGCACTCGCACTTCTCCGAAACGTAGCCTCAAAGCTTCAGGAAATGGATTATGAAGTCACTAGGGTGCCATTCGGCTGGTACAAGGAATTCTCTATTCATTGCAAGGGACATCCATTGGCTGAGAGATCCAAAGTGCTTGACATTTCAAAAGCTGAAGGACGAACAGAAGTAAAGGTATCTGAGGATCTGACAGCACTAGAAGCTGAAGAAGAAGCTAAGTCGGTATTCTACATAATGGAACCAGGTGGTGAGCTAACTGAAATTGATGACTATGATTTCAGTGACAAAGAAGAGCTACGAATGTATGTAGACTACGAGATAGCCAAGGATCGTACCGCCCACGAACCCCCAGGGCACATCGACATCATGAAGGACTTAGAGCTTGTAGATTACGAGCCTGGTTCTGATGCAGGCAACTTCCGCTGGCCACCACGGGGTCTCACACTCAAGAAAGCGGTAGAGAAGAGAGTGACCGCAGAAATGGTGGATTATGGTGCACATGTAGTTGAGACGCCACTTATCTACGATTACAATCATCCATCACTCAAGTCATACCTACAGCGATTCCCGTCTAGACAGTACGTTGTGCGGAGTGGCGACAAAGACTACTTCGCTCGCTTCTCAGCCTGTTTTGGACAGTTCTTGCTTGTATCCCAAGCACAGGCTTCCTACAAACAACTGCCATTGAAGCTCTTCGAAATTGCGCCTTCTTACAGGAGAGAGCAATCAGGAGAGCTAGCAGGGATGAGGCGACCAAGAGCATTCACCATGCCAGATATCCATGAGATTGTTTCGGATATCGAGATGGCAAAAGATTCGGTCATGAACCAAATGGAATTCGTCGAGAAACTCCATCAAGAAATGGAAATAGACTACGAGGTGTCATTCCGAGTCCTTAGGTCATTCTTTGAGGAACACAGAGATTTCGTTAATGGTGTAGTTGAGAAAGTAGGACAACCCGTCATGCTCGAGGTTTTTGATGAGCGCTATGCCTACTTCGTATTCAAAGGTGAATGGAACGTTGTTGATTCTCAGGAGAAAGCTGGATGTCTTGGCACAATCCAAATCGATGTTGAAAACTCCAAACGCTTCAACATATCCTACGTGGGTGAAGATGGAGAAGAGCATTATCCCCTGATACTTCATACCTCCCCATCAGGATCCATCGAACGAGTTCTTTATGGTGTTCTTGAGCAGGCGTACAAGGATATGGAAAAGGGCAAGAAACCCTACATACCGCTCTGGATGACACCTGTTCAGGTCAGGCTTGCTCCATTGGACGACAGTTTTGTAGATTATTGCGTTGAGCTTAGCAAAGTCTTCGAGGAAGCCGGTATAAGGTATGAAATCGATGATAGATCCATGACCGTTGGCAAGAAGGTACGATCTGCAGAGAAAATGTGGGTCCCCTATATCTGCGTGATTGGAGATAGGGAAAAGAAGAGCGGGAAGCTCAGTGTTCGAAGACGAGAAGAGGGTGATAATGTCGAGATGACCCCTGAAGAATTGGTCGCACGAATCCAAGAGCAGACAGCTTTTGCACCCAAGCAGCGTCTCCTGTTACCAAACCTCATTTCAAAGCAAGCCATATTCTCAAGAGAGGTCTAAGTCAAACGTCCATTGGATTTAGCCGATACCCTCTTTACGTACCGTGCTCATGTAGCACCATCCATAGAATGGAGACGCAAACATGAAAGCATTGGTATTGGGCTCGGGTCAAATGGGAAAAGGTGTGGCTTTTGATCTCGCTGCGCATGATATATGCACAGAGGTTTTGGTAGGCGATATAGACACGAGAAGAGCAACCGAGGTAGCTGAGTTTGGAGGGCCAAAGGTAGCCCCCCTCAAAATCGATGCGGAGAACAGAGAAGAGATCAAAGATGCCTTTTCTGACGTGGAGGTCGTAGTTAGTTGTGTGAGCTACAGAGTTAATCCACTCCATACGGAGATAGCAATTGAAACTGGGACGAACATGGTTGATCTAGGGGGGAATTTCCAGATAGTTGAACAGCAATTGGATATGAATGACCCTGCCAAAAAAGCTGATATCATCGTAATTCCAGATTGTGGACTTGCGCCTGGAATGACAAATATCCTTGCTAGCAGCGGCATCAACTATCTCGACCGAACTGAAGAGGTCGTAATCAGAGTTGGAGGTCTTCCGAAGAATCCCCGACCTCCTCTGAACTATTCTCTTGTATTCTCTGTTGAAGGTCTCATCAATGAGTACGTAGAACCATGTAGAGTCCTTAAGGAGGGCAAAATTGCTTTTGAAAACCCACTCGTTGGTTTTGAACAAATCCAATTCCCTGAGCCATTTGGGACCCTGGAGGCATTCAATACAAGTGGAGGTACATCCACGTTACCATCAACATACGAGGGAAAAGTTGAGAATCTCAATTACAAGACTATTCGATATCCTGGGCATGGTCATAAGATGTGGACACTGCTGAAGCTGGGTCTAATGAATTCAGAAGAAATGACTGTAGCAGGAACCAAAGTAGCCCCAAGAAAGATACTCGAGAAACTGCTCGAAGAGAATCTCCCAGAAGTTAAGGAGGATGTTACCCTTCTGAGAATTGATGTGAGTGGCTGGAAGGGCACCGAGTCACGCAAGCTAGAGTATGAACTGATAGATCATTACGACGATAGAACCGGACTTACATCAATGGCAAGAACAACCGCATTCACTGCATCAGCTGTTGCCACTATGATTTGCAATGGCAATATCGAGGAAAGAGGAGTATTGCCGCCAGAATTGGCTGTACCGGCGGAACCCTTCATTGCTGAAATGAGGAAACGAGGAATCGATATCAAGAAACGTGTCTTCTGAATTTTCGAGGCAAATCCGAGGAATCTAGGAACATAATTGCTCAAATTGGGCTCTAGACGCCAAGAAGTGCATTGTAAAAGCTGTACGAAAGTTTAATACATAATATCTAGATAATATAGGAGACCAGCTAATCTATGATGCATTACATAGAATAGATGGTTCTTCAAAACTTCAAATGTTAAAGCCTAGAGAGAGAGGATGGTAATTGGGTTCAACGGAGAGAGAACGTTCCAATCTCCCGATTGCATTGCTTGATAAAAGGATGATCTACTATCTATGCTTGAGCTTGGTTGTTGCTCTTGGAGTAGGAGCATTCGCAGGAACTGAAGGATACACGGAAAGTGACGACGGCGACTTAGGTATCGCCAGTTCTTGGAATGAAGATGCTCTGGCTAGAATGGATAGTATTTCAGCTCCCGTCTCTTCGGAGAAGGGTTCTCTGTCAGCATCGGAATGCGGTGAACTGGAATTCGACACAGTCGTTGGCGATATCGAAATTATGAACTACTACATACCTGAAGAAATGCCACTCTGCATTTCAAACGAGACCATGTCTAACTGGTATGTTGATCTCTTTGTTACTGGCGGCTATGAACCGATTGACGCAGAGATCACACTCTACCAGAAAGGTCAGAGAGCTGGCATGGTGTATGTCGATTGGATACGCGGCGAAAAACCAGACTGCTGCCATGAATGGTGGCAAGCCACGTTCTATCTCAAACAGAACATATGCCTTGACAGCAATCAGTATCCTGTAGTAGATGATCCATGGAGCCTCTGTGCTCCCTGCAAGACAATTCCTGATAAGGAAGTAATAGTCGATATCTGGACAAAGTGGACCGGCTGTGAATGCGAGACCCAGCACTTCACGATTAAGCTGACAGATACCAACTTCTCCTACCATTTCCCCAATTCTCCTCTCCAATTTGAAGTCGAGTAAGTGATAATAGTTTAAACAAAGAAAAAGACGATTTGAAAAAGGAAACTTTCTTTCCAGTTATCTTTTCTTCTTCATCACACTTGCCTGCAAAATACTTAATGACAATAACGGACTCGTGGTAATTGGAGAGAAAATTGGTGGATTATTCTAAGATTCATTCTTCAATACAGCAGGCCAAGCAGATACTAAAAGATATAGCTCACATTACCCCACTCGACCATTCAACAACATTCAGTAAAATGGCGAATGGAGAAGTCCATCTAAAACAAGAAAATCTACAAAAAACCGGATCCTTTAAGGTTCGGGGAGCCACCTACGCAATATCTCAGCTTGATGAGAAGGAGAAAGAAGCAGGAGTCATTGCAGCTTCGGCCGGGAATCATGCCCAAGGTGTAGCCTATGCAGCTAGTAGATTAGGAATTCATTCCACCATAGTCATGCCAAAATTCTCTCCAATAGCCAAGATTAACGCCACAAGAGGATATGGAGCCGAGGTAGTATTGCATGGGGAGGTTTTTGATGAAGCCTTGGCTCACGCTAAGAAAACTGCAGAAGAAACGGGGGCGACATTCATTCATCCCTTTGATGCACAAAATGTAATCGCTGGTCAAGGGACTATTGGCTTGGAGATACTCGAGAGTCTCCCCGATGTGGATGTGGTAGCAGTTCCAGTTGGAGGCGGTGGACTGATTTCAGGAATATCGATTGCTATCAAGGAAACAAATCCAGATGTCGAAATCTACGGTGTCGAAGCGGACGAAGCAGCAGCCATGCAGAAATCACTCAAACAGGGAGAAGTAAGCGCGGTCACCGCAATGGATACATTCTGTGATGGCATCGCTGTAAAATCACCAGCTCCCCGCACTGTACAAATCTGTAAGGATCTTGTCGAGGATGTAGTAACTGTAAGTGAGTTGCAGGTTAGCAGGACAATCTTTCATTTGCTTGAGAGAGCGAAGATTGTAGTAGAACCAGCAGGAGCTGTTGGACTAGCTGCCCTACAGCATGGCAAGATAGAAGTTGATGGTCGGAAGGCAGTTGCAGTTCTATCAGGAGGCAACATCGATATGTCAATGATGTCAAAACTGGTTTCCAAAGAGCTCTTCCGACTGGGGCGTAACATTCGATTGAAAGGTACGATCAGGGACAGAGTGGGGGTTCTTAACAAAGTACTTGAGATAGTTGCTGCTTCAGGAGTAAACATCGTCGAAATCACACATGACAGAAGCGATCCGGATATTGAACCCAACAAAGCAGAAATCATTCTTACTTTAGAAGTACCCGATGAAAAAGCTATGAAACAATTGCTGGACATGATGAAAGATAAGGGGTTCAAGTTCCGCGTATACGAAGATTAGCCCGTGGACCAAATTGGGATTAATCTATTTCCCGTGCTTAGGAGCCATAGGGGCCAATTTATTTGCCCCCAACGACTTAGTGAGGCGTTCGTTGTTCTTAACCAATCTAGTGCAACGTTTGTCTAATTACCGATTCGCTTTGATAGCTTCTCTATCATGTCCTCGGTCATAGCCGCAATATCGTAGTCCGGTTCCCAGCCCCATTCCTCACGTGCCGCACTATCATCTATGGAGCTTGGCCATGAGTCAGCAATTTCTTGTCTATAGTCTGGTTCATATTCGACTTTGAATTCTGGAATATGTTTCTTAATCTCAGCAACAAGCTCCGCGGGAGTGAAACTCATAGCCGTAATGTTGAAGCTTCTGTGTTCCAAGTCTGGTTCATCGGCTTCCATCAAATCAATGGTGCTCTTTATACAGTCAGGCATGTACATCATTGGAAGACGACTGTCCTTTTCCAAAAAGACGGTGTATTCTTTATTCCTTAGTGCTTCATAGAAAATCTCAACGGCATAGTCTGTCGTTCCTCCACCGGGCAAGGTTTCAGAACTGATGATACCGGGATAGCGCAATGACCTGAAATCTACATCGAAACGCTTCGCATAGTATTCGCCAAGAAGCTCAATGAAAACTTTGGTAACGCCATACATGCTTGTAGGGCGCATAATAACATCATTTGGAGTGTCTTCTTTTGGTGTGCTTGGCCCAAAAGCCGCTATTGAGCTGGGAATGATTATCTGATCTAAGTCTAGAGTGCGAGCAGCCTCTAATGCATTGTAACTTCCTTGTACATTTGTTCTATATGCCAACTGTGGATTCTTCTCACCCACAGCGGACAGTACTGATGCGTTATGAATTAGGACATCAATGTCGTATTCAACTAATAGCGTGTGAAATTGGGTCGTATCAAGCACATCAAGCCGCTTGTATGGCCCATCCTCTCTAAGAATGTCTGGCGGCTTCTTCCTGCCAGTTGCTACTATGTTTTCGCCTCCATACTTCTCTCTCAACGCTTCAATAAGCTCAGTCCCAATCTGGCCATAGCTGCCAGTAACTAGAATTCTTGTCATTTCCCTATAGCCTCAATTCTTAGTTTTGATACCCTTTGAACCCCAATTAAAAAGCTACCGAGAGCGTCATCCCACACTCAAGCGAACACTATGATTTAAAGTGCATATTCAATACAATCTTCATAATGAGAAGATTCCGAACCTAACCCCAATTAATCCAAAAAAATACATTTCACACGAATTTACTTATTTAGATGGCAAATAAACGATACCAAATAATCTCTAGGAAATTTGTGTGGTTGTGGAAATCAAAGAAGGTGATTCAATGAATCAAAATGAGGAAAAAGAGGTCCTCCAATCCCTTGAGTCACTAGTTTTTGTGATAGGTGCGAATAACACATTCGCTGAGTATTATGGGGGAAAGAAAACACCTCTGTATGCCAATCCACAGGAATTCATTGGAAAACCTATCAGAAATGTGATTCCAAAGCATCTATGGACGAAATTCCAGGATACCGCAACCCAGGTTCGAGAAACTAAGCGTCGTCACGGCTTCGATTACTCCTTAATGATTGAAGGAGAAGACAGATGGTTCCATGCTGACATAGAGCTTCATAATGATGAGGAAAGCCTGATTGCCATTATTAAGGAAATAACAGCCAAGAAGCGAATTGAGAATGCGATTGCAAAAAGAGAACTCATGTATAGAGTATTATTTGAATCCGCTAATGATGCCATTTTCATAATGAATCATTCAAGATTTGTCAAATGTAATGACCGCACTCTGGAAATGTTCGGGTGCGAAAGAGATCAAATCATAGGTAGGCATCCATTTGAATTATCACCGAAGCATCAGCCTAATGGTGGAGATTCTAAACGACTAGCTCTTGAGAGGATTCACAGAGCAATGGATGGGAAGCCACAGGTCTTCCGTTGGGTTCACAAGCGCTGTGATTCAAAGCTGTTTCATGCACAAGTAAGTCTCAACAGAATCCAGTTGGATGGAGAGGTGTTGTTGCAAGCCATTGTGCGGGATATCACCGAACAAGTAGAAATGGAAAGAGAGCTAAGAGAGAGTAAAAAGAAATACCAAACCCTGTTTGAATCTGCACCTGTGGCAATAATGATAATTGGAAGCAGAGGCGAAGTTCTCGCAGCTAATGAAGCAACTTCTTCTCTTCTTGGATATAGCATTTCAGAACTCAAGAATACGAATTTCAAATCGTTGTATGCAACCCAGAATAACAGTACCGACGTAGTGCAGACTTTGATTAGTAATGGTGAACTTTGTCGTCACGAAACGGAATTGAAACACAAGAATGGTCAAACGTTGACGATTGTTTTGGATTCTGAAGCGGTTGAATTAGCTGATGACTGGGTCAATTTTGTAACCATCCGAGATATTACGAGACAGAAGAGAACCAGTGAAAATCTGAAAACGGCGGCTGAAACTGCCAATCTCTATTTGGATATAATGAGCCATGATATCAGGAATAATCTACAAGCCATAATGACTGCAGCGGAGATAATACGTACTAGAACAAACGATTCAACAGTCCGGGGAGCTATTGGAGCAATCATTGAGGCGGTAGGCAATTCGAATGGCCTCATACATAGTCTCCACGATACAGAAGGGCTGCTATCCGTTGACCTCCATCGAATGAATCTGGTAAAGGTCATCAATGAGTGTCGCCGCGATTTGAAAAATGAATATCCAAGTGCAGTAATAGAGAAGAAGTATGACATCAACGAAGCCACTATTCAAGCCGATACCTACTGCTACGATCTGTTTCACAATCTTATCGAGAATGGGATAATTCATAATGATGAATCCCCGCCTCATGTGTGGATTAAGCTCAAAGAACTAGACTCGGGATACCTTGTCGAAATTGCCGATAACGGGCCAGGGTTCAGCTCTACCAGAAAACAGGCCATCTTCGACCCCAAAAGGAGATTCGGAGGCGTGGGACTCCATCAAGTGAAATATCTTGTCGAAAGATACGGTGGAAAAATCGATATTAGAAATCGAGTAGAAAATAAAATTGAGGGGGGAACCAGTTTCGTAGTCTGGCTCCCCAAGGCAAACGCATAGTGTTCGTATTCTATGACCTATGGCTGAGGCTCGCCTCGCTTCTCTCGAATGGCTGCTTGGGCAGCTGCCAATCTCGCAATGGGCAATCTATATGGAGAACAGGAGATATAGTCTAGACCGATTTCATGGAAGAAGCCAATTGAACGGGCATCTCCTGCGTGTTCACCGCAAACTCCCAATTTGATGTTTGGCCTGGTCTGCCTTGCCCGATGAATCGCAATTTCCATCAGGCCACCTATACCTCGCTTGTCGATGCTCTGGAAGGGGTCGTTGATGAGAATGCCATTTTCCAGATAATCAGGTAGGAACGAATCAATATCGTCCCTGCTGAAGCCAAAGCCCATTTGGGTCAGATCATTGGTACCAAATGAGAAGAACTCAGCGACCTTAGCCATGTCTCTTCCCCGCATACAAGCACGAGGTATCTCAATCATGGTACCGAGCTGTACATCAATATCAACATCAAGCTCTTCAAGCACTGCCTTGTATTGTTCCTCAACAATGTTGTTCATAGTCTGAAGCTCAGAGTAGCCCGCAATCACAGGAATCATTACTTCCAGCGAGACCTCTTTGCCTTCGTTCTTGAGTTCTGCTACTGCTTCAATAATAGCGCTCACCTGCATCTCGGGAATCTCGGGATAGGTAATCCCCAATCGCACTCCACGGTGCCCCATCATGGGGTTGTTCTCGCGAAGCTCGTCTGCTCTGCGGCGAACATCTGATACGTCGATTCCAAGAGAATTAGCTAGTTTCTCTTGACCAATCTTGCTCTGAGGCACGAATTCATGAAGTGGAGGATCCAGCAATCGAATTGTTACAGGTTTTCCTTCCATTACCTCAAGCGTTGCTTTAATGCTGTCCCTCACGTAGGGTTTCAGCTCCTCAAGCGCTTCAATGCGAGCTTCTTTCGTTTCGCTCAGGATCATCTTTCTCAACAATAGGAGCGGTTCATCAGATCCCTCACCATAGAACATATGCTCAGTTCTTAGAAGGCCGATACCTTCGGCACCAAATTCTAGGGCTTGTTGAGCATCTTCAGGATTGTCAGCATTTGCACGGACACCTAGAATTCGGTACTTGTCCACTGCCTCCATGAACTCGATGAGCCGAGGGTTGCTGGTAGAGTCCCTCATCGGAAGCTCGCCTTCGTATACAAGGCCAGTTGTACCATTTAGAGTAAATACGTCACCCTGTTCATAGACCTCGCCATCGACTGTCATCTGTTTCTCAATAGCATCAATTTGAAGTGCAGCTGCGCCTACAATGCAGCACTTGCCCCATCCTCGAGTTACAAGAGCCGCATGGCTGGTCATTCCTCCACGTGCTGTAAGTGTAGCAACAGAAGCTCTCATACCCTCAACATCCTCAGGGCTGGTCTCTTCTCGGACAAGAATTACGTCTTTGCCCCGATCAGCCCATTCCACTGCATCATCAGAAGTGAAAACAATATGACCAGATGCACCACCTGGGCCCGCAGGCAATCCTTTTGCAATCGGTTCGGCTTCTTCCTCCGCATCAGGATCGATTACAGGATAGAGAAGCTGGCCCAATTGTTCAGGTTTCAAACGCAAAACCATCGTTTCTTCATCAATAAGATTTTCTTCGAGCATATCCATAGCCATATTGAGGGCAGCCGTCGCTGTTCTCTTGCCAACTCGGTACTGAACAATGTACAGCTTGCCTTCCTGAATCGTGAACTCTAGGTCCACCATATCACGACTATGCCGCTCTAGAATTTCTCTGACTTCATAAAGCTCATCGTAAATCTCGGGCATTTTTGATTCAAGGCTTTCCAGCTCACGGTTCTGCTCATTCTTACTTTCCTCATTGAGGGGATTAGGAGTCCGTATGCCAGCTACAACATCTTCCCCTTGAGCATTGAAAAGTACCTCTCCATAGAATTCGTTAGCTCCAGTTGCAGGGTTTCTGGTAAATGCGACACCGGTTGCTGATCCAGGACCCATATTACCGTATACCATACTCTGTACTGTACAGGCAGTACCCCAGTGATCAGGAATGCCTTCTATTTTCCTATATGAGACTGAACGAGGGTTGTTCCAGCTCTTGAAAACAGCAGCAATGGCACCCCACAGCTGTTCATATGGATCGTCAGGGAATTCTCTGCCTAGGACTTCCTTGATTCGATCTTTGAAATCCTCGCATAGTTCCTTCAAATCTTCAGCAGTAAAGTCAGTATCGTCGATGTATCGCTTTTCGATTCTCCTCTTCCTCATCAACCTCTCAAGCTGTACACGGATACCTTGTCCCTCTTCTGGAACGATACCCTCTGCCATTTCCATTACAACATCCGCGTACATAGTAATCAAGCGACGATAGGTGTCATAGACAAAACGTGGATTGTCTGTTTGCTTGATCATCCCGGGGATAGTCTCGGTGGTTAAACCTACATTCAGTACGGTGTCCATCATGCCGGGCATCGACTGTCTAGCACCAGAACGTGCAGAGACGAGTAAAGGATTGTCTGGATCACCGAACTTGGCGTCCATAATTTCCTCAACCCACTCTAGCGCCTCCAGAGCCTGTTCTTTCATTTCCTCAGGAAGACCACCTATTTCGAAGTAGTAATTGCAAACCTTAGTGGGTATCGTAAAACCTGGTGGCACAGGCAGGTTCAGTCTAGTCATGCCAGCCATGCTGGCACCTTTTCCTCCAAGTTCGTTTCTCATCTCCTCAGTGCCGTCTGCCTGCCCCGCACCAAATTTGTACACAAGTTTCTCGTCAGGGCCAATATGTTTCGAATTTTCAGCCATTTCTTCTTCAACCTCTAGTTCTATCTTGAATATGTATTCCTAATAGTCATACAACCATGGTTTTTGCAGCGGATTATAACTATTCTAAGCTAAGATTCCCTGCTGCACTATAGTTGCTTACATGATTTTCTTTTCACATTCGCGTCTATTCGCCTTTTAATCTCTCGGAATAGTCATTGCGAAATGAAAGACTGCCCCTAGGTTCTAAAGAATCAAATGGAGGGTTAACGAACTATTGAATGGTCGAATCGCTAGACCATTTCCAAGATAGAATGGAAACCACCTACAAAAAATTAGAGGTATTACAAACCAAAAAGACACCAAGAACCGACATTGTCTATTTCTCATTATGCTTATAAGAATCACATAGAGAATCGTTATGTGGTGTAGTGAATGGGAGAGAAAGAGAATCAGACTGATTGGGATAGAATCTGCCCGATATTGGCGCTAGTTATTATATTCATCATATTTAGTCCATTTGTTGCTGCGTCAATCGTGGGCTACCCGGAAGCACTAACTGCCGTATTGGGACTGTTCATCATCGCACTTCTAGCTAAAATCATAATGGTCCTAACAGAAATCAGGGACAAGTGCTGCAAGGGATAGAATGCATCTACAGTACCTCCAACTTGTTCCACACATGAAAACATGCAAATCAAAGCCTTTTTGTGATAAGCTGAACTCAGAGCATCACGCGCTCGTAGAAATATCATAATGAGAATCCCTAGGAGAATGGGAACATGATCGATTTAGAAATACATCAAGAGCAGCTCGAACGAACAGTAGAACGGTGCCGAGAACGGGAGATAATCATTCCTACCTTTGAACAGATGAAACATCCCGAAAAAGTCCCTGAGCAGATAAAGAAAGAGCTAAGAGAAACGGAACTCTGGGAAGTTGCACCTCAGAATCTTTTCCGAATTACCTGGAAGAACGAACCCGTCGATAAGGGAGGTCTCTACAGACCAATAGCCAACTACATGGAACTTCCTCCCGAGCTGACTGGTGTTGAAGCAAGAATCATTGCGCTTGTGGGAAAATGGTTCCCAACCGGGTCTCATAAAGTCGGGGCTACCTTTGGATGTCTTGTGCCTCCACTGGTTACTGGGCAATTCGATCCAACATTTCACAAAGCAGTCTGGCCAAGCACCGGAAACTACTGCCGCGGCGGTGCCTATGACGCTGCTTTGCTCGCGTGCAA
>WJIL01000062.1 GCA_014730275.1 Candidatus Lokiarchaeota archaeon
ATGTGGACTGCATACTCATCTCGCTCAACCACATCTCTAGTTTGATATTGATTTCCTGAAATAAAGGACGACATCAGCAATGCCAGACCGATTACAAGAATTGTCTTAGCTATTCTCATTGTGTTCCCTCGTTCAAACCCCTTTTCTTCGAAAGATGAAAAGCGCCACAAGCAGCACACCAATCCCTAATAGCACTGCGCCTGAACCTGCCAGAGATACCTCCAGCAGAGTAGGAGCTTGATCAACTCCAGCAAGGTATTGCATACCGAATGAAATAGGGTCCAGCAACGGGCTTTCAACAGGAGTATATCTAGAGAGGATGAGCAATCCAAGCCACATACCTGTGCCGAGTAACGACGTGACCATGGTGTTGTTTGAAACTAACGCAAGTACAATGCTACTACTTATGCAAAGCAAGGCGAAACCAAGGAACCCCAAGGAGAAGGCAGTAGCCATTTCAACTTGTCCTAGGTTCGTTTCGAATATCCATGTCCCGGCCAGTGAAATCGCGATGACCGGCACTACGAGAGCACCCACAATGATAGAGACTATGGCACTCAAGAAGTTCTCTTTGCTTAGGGGGAATGATAGATAGGTTCTGAGAATCCCTGTTTCCATTGCCCTCCCCACGCTATAAGCAATAATCGGTGGCAGTATGAATGCCAGGAGAAAAGAGAAATTGGATAATGTAGACCCAAGGGTCAACATTCCTGACCGAGTTAGAGTATTGTTCATCTCCTCAATGGTATAATCAGGGCCGAGAATGCTAGGAACGATAAAACTGTTCCCGAGATGGGTTCCCGTTATGAAGTATGCCGCAATAACGATGAATGCCCCCGTGAGAACCTCAACCAGGGGAAAGTGGAAAAAGGAATCCATGACGAGCTCTACTGTTGCCTTGTACTCTTTCAATCGTCTACGCATCACTTGACCAGCTCCTTGAAGGCTTCTTCCAATGTGTTTTCCCTGTGAAATGAAAAAGCTTGAACGGACTGGGACTTTGAGATATCCTGTATCTCTTCCCAGATTCCATCTATTCTCTCTGCAGCAGCGATCATGACCAAGGAATTGGCACCCGCAACCTCGGCATGTTCCACGTCTGAGATTCCGCGGACTTGTTCCACTATCCGTGGAGGATCGGAGACCACCAGACGATAGTGGTCGGCGGTATACCTTTGCAATATGTTCTGAACTGAATCCTGTTCTATCACGTTTCCGTTATCAAGAAAGGCCACATAGTGGCAGACCTTTTCCAGGTCGGAAAGGATGTGAGAGGAGATAAGAAATGAAATCCCTTCTTCATTATGGAGCTTGATAATCAAGTCCGAGACCAGCTTCCTTGCCGCCACGTCCAAGTTGGACAGTGGTTCATCCAGAATGACTAGCTCAGGATTGCCGACCAGAGCTTGGGCGATAGCCAGTTTCTTCTGCATCCCTGCTGAGAGATCCCGTATTCGTTTGTCCCCGACTTCCAGGTCGATACGTGACAGCAACTCATCACAATCGATGTCAGTGTCATACACTGAAGCCACTCTCTGAAGATACTTCCGGGGCTTCATGAAACCAGGGAATGCAACTTTCTCATGGAGCACTCCGAGTTTTCTCCTGATTGCCAGTGAATCGGAAGTCGTATCAAAGCCCATGACCCATGCTTTGCCAGCATCTTGGGGCAATAGACCCAGCAGTATCCTCACGAATGTGGTCTTTCCTGCACCGTTGGGGCCCACCAGTCCGGATATTCCTTCTGGAAACTCGAGGTTGACACCCTTGAGCGCCTCTACCCCATTGAAGTTCTGAGCTAAGTCTTCGGTAACTGCGACTCCTCCCGCTTCCATAACGGTTCTCCTGTATTGTAAGCATGTGGACTCCTTATATTTCTACTTGATATAAAAAGAAAAGAGGGGCTGCTGAATGGTATTCAGCAGCTATTAGCTGATACTTCTAGTTCCAGACGGTTATCTCGTTCACGTCGAGCGAGACCGGGTTGGTAGCACCTGAGTAACTCCAGGCATTCGCTTCACCATCAAGACGGATATGAAGCTGAACCGACACAGCGTATTCGGTTCCTTCTGATAAGTTACTTGAGAAGCTCACTGTATCGTCTTCATTCTCTATACCATGTGAGGATTCGTATCCTCCCCACAGCGGTGTATATACATGTCGGTAGAAGACAACCTCATTTTCTATATCGCTTGAATCGGACCAGAGAACATATCTGATATAGAGCTTTGCGTCGCCCACCTGGTAATCCGTCTCAAGCTTCCAGCTCAGAGACCAATCAGCTTGCATTGATATACTACCATCTTCTTGAGCTGTAAACTCCATTTTCATATCTACTTTACAGTAATCCGGTCCCCATGGGGTGTTATGATCTCCACCAACTTTGATTTGTCCATCGTCTTTGTCAGCTTCGACTACAGTGAACGATAGATATGGGTCGTCTATTCGAACCGAGCTGTAGCCAGACGTATCATCTTCACTGATACTATAGCTCGCATCAACCATTGCTGCAAATGATATCATCATAAGAACCGATATCATTATGCATATTCTAACCTTTTTGTTTCTCACTTTATGTTTCTCCATCGAGGAATACATTGTAGCCCTGTCAATAATCTCTCACTGCGAAACTCCAATGCTCCCGCTTCCTGAAAAGATGGACGATTATAAATGGCTTCCGATGAAAAAATAAGTTATTAATATATTCTATAGCATTATATACTATCTTTTCTTTAATAAACTTATAGCTGATTATAGATACTAGTATTGTTCCTTGTGAATGCTGAATAACTAACTTCAGCAATGTCGTATCGAATCGCCCACAACCCGGATGACCTGAGCTATGACGAAATCCTTGGCATGGTCAAGTTTTGCGCCATCTGCGGTACCCCTTGGGAAAAGGGCAGGCAACAGTGCCAGAACAAGGAGTGCGGGGTCAAGGTGCGCATCGCGATGAAAGCCTACAACTGGTGGCTGTTCTATCCTCGCTGTAACCCTTGGGCACACAGGTTTTACGATAAACGTGCTCAAGAAGTAAGTGGGAAGCTGGCCTCAAGTCATAGAATCAGAACCTCTAAACGAATGTGATTCAAAAAAAAGAGCTGGGTTTTGCGGCGATTTGATTCAAAACCCGGCTCGGTTCTTTGTTTTGGAAAATGGCAATCCCATTAGGGGTAGTAGTAGAGATAGAATCCGAAACCGCCGAGAAATGAAAGCAGCCACAGGGATAGAGTGGCATACATGGTGTGCTTCACACCACAGAGTAGAGGTTCTGTGTTTCTTAATGCACTCAGAAATTTGAAACTGAGCATGCATCCCAATATCACTGCTATAGTGCCAACGTTGTTGTGAAGAATTGTGATGATTTGACCTGTTTTGCCCTCGAAGGGGATCAGGGCACCGAAGTTCAGCACCAATGATGGGATCATAATTGTGACTACGGTAATAATCTGAATCAGGGTTGCCGTTGTCATAATAGTGCCATGTGTTTTGTATGGTTTGTTGTTTATCCAGCCGAGCACAAGCAGGGCGACTAGAACGCTTTGTACTAGGAGATTGATGTCATAAATCAGGTCAGCTTGCGTTGAAAATATGTCCATAACAACCAACTTCTCAGCATACACTTTAGATTCTTGTATTCTTTGGCGGAGTATTAGATTCTATCACAAATTGTTTTCTTGAAATCTTCAGTACACTGCCTTCAGCAAAAATGTGCTCAAGCACTCAAAGAAATAGAATGAAGCGGTAGACCGGCTAAAGCAGCCGGTCCATTCTATCATCTATGTTTCTGATCGCTCAACATCAATGAGAAGCATCGCGGCTGAGAATACGCCCACCCCAGGTAACAAGATTTGCAGGAAGGTTACGTACATCGGCGGAGAATCCTTGAGAATCTGCACAACTTCCATATGAACGGCGTAATTGATGGTATAGTCGGCGGAAGCTACAATGCGAAATGCAAATTCATTCTGAATGCTTATGTTCGATATGGCAAGGCTGTCAATGGTGGATTTATCAAGAGTGAGTTCAAGGGGCTTAGTTGATGATGTTGTGACTTCGCTTTCAAAAAGCATGGAGCCTTCAGGCAACTGCTTCATGATGCTATCATTCCCATAGTATATGCCCAGTTCTTCTGAAAATGAAATATTCAAAAGCTGGTTAGATTCATATATCACTTCTCTGTACAAGACGGACTTTACACGAATAGACTCGACATCGTCGTCAATTGAAATATTGATACTTGTAATTGATAGATTGAAATCCCCCGTCCCTAAATTATAGATATCATCATAGGTTGTTGAGAGATTACCACTGGAATCCTGGACCACTGCCGTCTCATACGCAATGGTATCCATAGTGCTTCCAAATTGCATTTCCGAAACAGGAAACAGAACCGACATGACACCCATGCTGACAAATATGGTCAAGCTAATAATCGCCAAGATACGAATCCGTTTTTTCACTGAGATTACCACTATTCGGACCAGAAAGATATGATTAATAAATCTCAGGCTGTTGGTGTCTGCTCGGGATATTCCTTCGTTAGGGTGAAGAGGTGGTCCAAGGAATCTCAGCTTCAGCATGCTGAACACAGTCTCCACCAGACTCCGTTGTCCGTACTGATGCCGTTCTTTCCACTTCTCAGCTCCCTTCTGGTATTCGTGGACCAGCTGTCGATAGGCTGGACTTCCCCGCGATCTGGGTATCGCGTTCTCCTTCGGTTCGATGGCGGGGTATGCACCGACATCACTGATGAACTGGACATTCTTCCGTGAGATGTACCCCTTGTCTCCATAGACCACCTCAAGGTGTGCGGAATCAACTCTCCGGACCAGGGCCACCAGGTGCTGTGCATCGCCACCGGGACTCGCCCAGACTCGGGATGCAGTGATCATCAGGCTATCTGTGTCCACGGGGTTGTGCAGGCCGTGGAACCGTCGTCTCCGCGTCGTTTTGAACCGCACAGACGACCACTCACCACCGGTTGCATGAGAGAACCCGGAGGCGTCGACTGCGACCGTCTTCGGGGGTGGCCGTCTTCTGGCCAACAACCGGTACATCTGGTGCAGGAGCGTCGTATCGAGTTTCTTCAATGACTTCTGAAGCAGAGAGTAGCTGGGAGCCCGGGTGAGGTTGAGTTTCTCAAGCAAGACGGGGTTGAAGGTGACCAAGGCAACGAACTCGCGATAGCTGAGCCCGGAGTCGAACTTGAGTCCCAGGAGAACAAACAAGGTGGACAAAGGAAACTCAACAGGCCTGCCGAAGCTGGGTTGTTGCTGTGGGATTGTATTGCTAAGCTTGATAAGGGAATCAAGCAAGAACTGAAAATGGCGAGATTTGGCTGTGTCATACGATTGATTGTAAGACATGAATCAGACGGCACGCCTGCTCGCCACTTGTTTCCTTGTATTACGTTACCGACGTTTTCCACAGAGCCTCGAAATACCAAAAGACAAAATAAATCGAATTATCAACACTGTAATTACAAAGAATATGCACTACCGCACAACAGGAGCCATATTCCCATGCCAAACTACTTGGATGACATTCCAGCCGGTCCAGACCCGCCATCAGAAATCTACGCAATTATCGAGCTTACTCGAGCAAGCAAGAACAAGTTTGAGTATGATGTGGCTTATAACTGCTTCAGGTTAGACCGCGTACTATACACGTTCGCTCCATTTGACTATGGGTTCATACCACGCACCCTTGATGCCGATGGGGATCCATTGGATATCATTCTGCTCATCAAACAGCCAACCTTCACCTCCTGTATGGTTCACGCAAGACCCATAGGCATGATGGAAATGAATGACATGGGCGAGATTGATGATAAGATAATAGCAGTGCCCATGAACGAGCCATACTACCGCGATGTTAAAAGCATCATAGACATCCCACGGAGCACCGTTGATGAATTGCAGTATTTCTATCAAACGTATAAGCTGCAAGAAGGCGGTCACACAGAGGTTAAGCGATTCAAAGAACTGAGTGACGCCTACAAAACCATCAATCGTTGCATGGACGCGTATCAGGAAGGAAGAGAAGACGAAGAAAAGGGAGAATAATCTGTTCTACTAGCCCATAACATGCAGCCGCAACAACCGGAAATAATCCACGATAGGAGCCACCAACATGAATAACAAAATCAGGTGCAAAGCTGTCATTTTTGATTTCGACGGTACGCTCGCAGACAGTATGCCATTCCTCGAGAAAATCGGGGTCAAAGTCATGCAGGATTACTACGACGTGAGCAAAGCTGAGGCAACCAAGAGATACCGCTCAACGACGGGTCTACCATATGAACAACAGATAAAAATGAACTTTCCAGACGCACCGCAGAACGAAAAAGCAATAGAGGATTTTGAGACGCAGAAGATTGAGAGGATTTTCGAACAAGATCTTTTTGAGGATGCCCCTGCAACAATCGAGAATCTCTATGAGAGGGACTTCGCTCTCTTCGTATCTTCTTCGACCTTTGAGAGCACCATCACGGAATATTTCGAACGAAAATCAATGCTGCACTATTTCGTGGATGTAATGGGATATCGACAGGGATTCGAGAAGGGTGCGGATCATTTCATGCATGTACAGTCAGAATATGCTATTCCATTTGATCAAGTCGTGTTCATTGGAGATTCACTCAAAGATTATGAAAGGGCAGATGGATTGGTGAAGTTCATCGCCAAGGAAGGTATGTTCACCGCAGCCGATTTCTCGGAAGTGGGGCATAATGGTCATGTTGTCGAACGGCTTGACCAGATCCCTCCACTTGTTGTACTGAACTGATTGGCAAGTCAATCTTGCTTCTTCAGGTTCAGAATGGTTGATGAAGCCAGTTCAAGTAATCTAATGTGTTGCACTTGGAACTTGTGAGACAGGAGATTCTTTGAGTCCAACGCGGTTCATGCGTTCCAGTACAAGCCTCACTTTGCCTCGCATATCCTTGGGCACAGTTACCAGATTCTCGGCTGGTTGCTCCTCGAGAATATGGAGTATTTTCTCCAGAGACGTTTTTTTCATATCTCTGCAAATGGCGTTCTCATTGGCCGCAATAATCACTTTGTTGGGATGGTTGTTTCGGAGCTGGTCAACCAAGCCCACTTCTGTGGCGATAATAAATGCTTCATCATCTGATTGGGCCACATATTCTGCCATCTTCCCAGTCGAGCCAACAATATCAGCCACGTCCTGAACATCAGGTGGACACTCAGGATGCACAAGAAGGGTAGCGTTCGGGTATTCTTCTTTGAGACGCTGAATTTCCTTCACATCAAATTTCTGATGTACATAGCAGTGACCGTCTTCAGCGATATCCACAATCTCTGTGTCTGTTTGTGTTCTGGTGTATCTTGCTAGATTCACATCAGGCCCAAAAAGGACCTTCGCTGTTCTCAGGCTTTCTACAACATCGACTGCGTTACTAGAGGTGCAGATTATGTCGCATTCGGATTTCGTTTCCGCTGTGGTGTTCACGTATACAACAGCAGGAGCGCCAGGATGGTGTTCTTTTGCTTTTCGAACTCGTTCAGCACTGCAGTAGCTTGCCAGAGGGCACAAAGCCTCTGGATCGGGAATGTATACGGGTGTGTCATCTGCCAAGACAGAGGCCATTTCAGCCATGAATTTCACACCAGCAAAAATCACCATATCATGACCGTTGACATCAGAAGCGATTCTTGCCAGCTGTAGAGAATCACCGACATGGTCGGCTATGTCCTGGACTGCTAGTGGCTGGTAGTTATGGGCGAGTATCAATGCATTTCGTTGTTTTTTGAGGCTAAGAATTCGGTTCTTGATTGAGCTGTCGTCACTCAACACAATACACCCATCTAAAGTGATGTAAAGACTATTTTAATAGAATTCCAAGAGGCAAGCCTTGGCGGCTTTCAGATATTGCGGCAAGAATTGCCACAAAATCGCTAGTTTCATTTAAGTGTGGAAATCATGTAGAGTAGTGTTACAAGACGAGGAGGTCAGACTACGAAAATAGGAATTGTCAGCGGCAATGATGTCAACATGCTTGATGACGCAGAACGAGTATACAACATACTCCAAGAGCATCAGGTCGAGGCTATAGTCGATAAAGATACAGGCCGGCACATTGAGGTAGAAGGAACCGTTCTAACAGAAATGGAGGTCGATATCATCGCCGTTATTGGAGGAGATCGAGTCTTACTTGGTGCCCTGCTTGAACTTGGCAATGTCGAGATTCCCGTGCTTCCATTATCTTCGGCACGAGAACCGGGTTTCCTCTTCGAAACAGAGGCCTCCAGCTTCGATAGCTTGGTTTCAGATATCTTGGAAGGGAAATGGACGCTGGAGAAACGTGCACGGATACAGGCAGACATAGCAGGCGAGAGTACTCCACCCATTCTCAATGATTTGGCAATATTCGCACGGCGGAGTGCAACCCTGGTAAGGTATTCGCTCTATATTGACGAAGAGCTGTTTCTGAAGGATAGCAGTGACGGACTCATAATCTCGACTCCAACAGGCAGTACGGCCTATTCGATGAGTGTCGGCGGTCCCGTTGTTCTGAATCCTGCTTCGGTCATGTCGATAGTGCCGGTCAATAGTGTGAATCCTGCCCAGCGGCCTGTTGTGGTGCCTGATGATCAGAAAATCGAAATAAGAGATTTAAGCAGCAGAGTAACGGTCGAAGCCGTTTTGGACGGTCAGGAGCGACAGACAATAGACAGTGGTCCTATCGTGGTTCATCGCGCCGAGATGGATGCATTGTTTGTGAAATTCTCGGAAGAGCGGGTAGCGGCCCTCCGAGGGAAGCTTAAACAGAAGACGGATTCATTTGAAGACCTAGCGCAGGATCTCCCGCCAAGTGCAAAGCTTGTCCTTAAGACACTAGAATACGAAGGAGAGCTAACACAGAAAGAAATCATTGAAGAAACTCTTTTGCCAGCAAGAACGGTCAGGTATGCTCTAGCTATACTCATTTCAGACCGCATCGTTGAAAAACATGTAAGCCTAAGGGACAGTAGACAGAGCCTGTATAGAGTCGCAGATAGAGTTGGCGTAAGTTAATCCTTCGATGCGCGGTATTACCATGAACAACACTATTCCAGAACCGGATAATGAAGAGCTTGCAGTTCACTTCGAGAATGCAAAGAAAATTGCTGAATCAATAATGGAGGGAGAGGATTTTGAGGACAGGAAGGGACCATTTGGTAGAAGCATCATCCTATTGGCAACGGTCATGCTCGAAACTAGAGAAGACGAGTATGAAGTGTCAGAGTACGTAGCAAGCATAAGAGAGAATCTTGACAAAGTCCTGAGGGATACTGCGGATTCAACGAGGATTGAAGCGTATCTTGATTCTGCAACACTGATGCTCTATGGCTTAGTTTTTGGAAAATATACGAAAGAGGATTTTCGCTATTTCTATCGGTGGTCGCTCTCAGAAATACGTCAGCAGAGTGCAGTCGAAAAATGGTTACGGAAGGCAATAGTATTCCTTGTTCTATGCTCAGTGGAAGGAAATGAAGACGATGATATTCTTGATGGGGTTCGAAATTGGATAGAGTATCTCGGCGCCCCACTCTGGCATATGAACCAGTTTACCGAAGTCTTTGAAGAATTTGGAATTGACACGTCACTTCTACGTGAAAAAGAGTTACAATTCGTTGATTCACTGAGGAGACACACACAGTACCTCGAAGAGGCTGTGGAGGGGAAATCCTATCATGAGGTTCGAGAAGCAACCAAAAAATGGCTTCCAGGCCGTCTTTCTCAGAAGGTCTTTGACATATACAAACAGGGTGTTGTAAACAATGCTGAGGAGAGAATCTCTCCTGACATGAGCGTGCAGCAAGCAGGAGAGGAACTAGAAAGAGTCATGCAAGAGCATGGTTTCCTATCCGATGATGGAACGTTGTTACCGCTCAAGTTGGAGATGTTAGATTCACCACCCACTCCAAGTGCCGTAGATCCCAAAACGCTTGAACTCATTCCAAAGCAGCTGCGAGTTGACCTCCTGCCTACCGTAGCTTACTCGGAACCAACAGATAGGATAGAGATTATCTTTCTGGGAGGCCCACACATCGGGAGAAGCGGCATTCTGATAAAGACCAAGAATGGAGGGGTTTTATGTGACTTCGGCATTTCGGTGGCAAACCAGCGAATTCCTCAATGGGTTCCCGAGCTTGAGATGATTGACAGTGTAATCATTAGCCATGCTCATCTTGATCATGTTGGTGGATTACCGGTATTATATGACCGCTATGATGGCAAGTGGTGCTCAGTAGGTCCAACTGCTGCGATTGCCATGTCTCTGTTAGAGGATGCTCTAAAAGTAGGGACTCCCAGACCACCACGAGGAAATGACCCCTCCGAACGACTTTCACGTTTCAACAAGCGCAATATCGAGAAAGTCAGAGAGAATTATGTACGGCTTGAAGCCGGCAATAGCTACGAAGTTGGACCCGGAATCGTTGTGACACCCATTAAGGCATGCCATATCCATGGTAGTGTAGCTTACATGATCGATATAGAAGGTCGGCAAATTCTGTATACTGGAGATTTCAATCTCGATGAGAGCCTCCTCTTCCCAGGGGCCACATTACCGACGAATGCAGATGTCACCATTTTCGATGGCACCTACTGGGGAAGAGAAGACTTCGATAGAAACAAAGTGAAGCACCAAGTCTCATCGATAATAAGAGATCATGGACCGGTGATAATCCCTGCCTTTGCTGTCGGCCGGACACAAGAAATGCTTGTTCTACTCGAGGAGCTTAACATTACTGATTCTCGTAATGTCATGGTCGCGGGTTTGGCAGAATACATTACCAAGCTTTTGGGTGTCGAAGGTAACTGGCACGGAATGAAGAAAAACAAGCTCCATCTTGACGAAGATGATGTACTAGTAGCAGGTCATGGAATGATGGCAGGAGGTCTGTCTCGGTCCCATTTCAGAGAGCATAGAAGGAATAAGGATGCAGCAGTAATTCTTTGTGGGTATCTAGCCCCTCGCACACCTGGATGGAATTTGCTACATGGATTTGAACCGCATGATTGCCATGTAGAATATGCCCGACTCAGCGCTCACACCTCTGCTACTAACCTAGAGAAGTATATCAGGGATTGTAAAGGAAAGAAAGTCATGGTACATACACCAATTGAGAAGTCTCCAGAGGGAGTATTCTGTCCAGATTACAAGGAAAGAATCGTGCTGGATGTATGAAAAGGGTCTACTAGGCAATAATCTCAAGAACGCCGCTCAAAACAAGTTTCTGAGCAACGAATTTTACTGGACTTAGACTGACATCTAGACCATCTATAAGCCTATTCAGCGGAGTCTTACCATCACAGCGTTTGACAAAACGCTCCATGAACTCTCTTGGATACGGGAACTCTTTTGGATCCCAGTTCTCCGGCGTTTCGTCGGCCCGCGCAAGGATGGTATCTTCAGAGATTTCAACCTTGAAGGCTACCCAGTCGTATGCGGCCAGTATCTGAAGTGCCCCCATAACGGTCTCTCTTGGAAGATCCAGACTTCGAACTATCCCGCCAACGGTCGAAACAGCATCAATTGCCTCAGTCACTTCAACGATTGCTCTTCCCACATCTCTATTGTCAAACGGTATTCTTTTTCCTGCTTCTCGTGACCTAGCAATGTAGTCCAAACTCAGAGGACACAATGGCAGCTCGGACAGTACGACGAATACAGATTTCTCAAATGTCTTCAAATCAATATTGTCCTTGTCCCAGATGTCCCTGAACATCTCCTCTGTATCAACTAGCACAGAAGCCATCTTCTGCCTTTGAGACTTCTCCTTCTTCTCATTCGTAACGACCATCGCTAGAAGGAAGTGTTCACTCTTCTCAATGAAAACATGATTACCCTCATGTTCGATTGTTTCAAGTGTGTCAGTCTTCCCTGATTCCTCCGCAGAAGGTTGCGTAATAGACCCGAGGGAATCAAGAGCCGATATGAGTGAGCTTATGCTGGTCGGGTCTATTTCTTCCTCGCCATATCTTAAGCTATAGACAGGTTTCAATACACCTTGGTCTTGATAGATTAGAACCGTGTGTAGAATCTCTGTCTTCTCATCTTTTTTCTTCTGTTCCTTTTGTTCTTCTATCTGCTGAGAGGTCTGTTGAGGTTGAACAGAACTTCTTTGTGAAATGTCTTGGGACGCGACACCTCCAGGATTTCCAGTTGGAGTTGCGCCAGCCTCCGATTCCTGCTCCACATATGGCTCCGATATCCATTCTGATTCGGCATGGTGCGAAACATCGGCTTCAGGAGTGGATTCAAAGGGGTCGTCGATTTCTTCGCTTCCCTTTCGGACAGTAATCATCTCGCTGATTGGCCGTTCCGGTAGATTCACACCTACTGTCTTTGCCGCTACTTCAAGCATGAACCGAATGAATTCCTCACGTCGAGTTTTATCTGTAGCAACCATCGGAAATGTCGGTGCCCCAACGAGCCGCTTGATCTTGTCAGCTCGCATCGATTCAGGAAGGTCCTGTTTGTTTGCAATTATGAAGAGGGGAACTGCGGGTGCCTCTTTCTTGATGCTGCGTAGAAGCGTTTTCGTTTGCATTACATTTCTGAAACTGCTGTCCGTTATGAGAAAAATGACATCTGTACCTTGGAAGTAGAAGCTCCAGAGGTCCTGAAATACGGCCTGTCCCGCAAAGTCCCAAATGGTCACTAAGAAGGTGCCGAATTGGATTGTCTCTGATGAATCGACAGCTACGTTGATAGTGGGGACATAACCACCAGGTGCAGGCTCTTTCCCAAACAAAAGCCTGAGCAGAGTGGTCTTACCAACACCACCAGACCCTACAAAGGATACCTTGAAACGAGTGAAGATAAGCTCTCCCAGCAAATCATCAAGATTATCCCGAATGTAGCTAACACGATTACCTCTGAAAGCAGTCTCAAGACGTGCTGCGCCTTCACGTACCTTATGCTTGATTGTGCGGTCTTCATCTCTTCCGTCTGTTGCGAATAGGAGGAGTCTTCCCTCTTCAATAGGTGAGTGAAACACTTTGTGATCTCCAGCATACACCGGAGTGTCCTTGGCTAGACCTTCTGTCTCTTCAAGATCATCGAGACCTGCTAGGAATTCTGAGATATGCTCCTCTGTGAAGTCTATCTTCCAGAAGCGGGTACGCGCGAGTACCTCAGCCGACTCCCGGTTGATGACAAGCACGTTATGAATCAATAATCTCAGCTCCTTGTTGCATCGTCAAAGGTTTCTTTTCTTTTTTCAAGTTTTTATCGTGATTCTACATCTAAGAACGTTTTGGAGACATATCATTTCGCGAAATCAACGAAGCCACGTTTATGCATCTCCGTGAAAAGATGAATCACTATACTGATTTCAATGTTTGTAGCTTTGGCTATATTTTCTAACGAGTTTTCTCCATTAATTAGTTCTAATATTTCTTCCATTTCATTGTAGCGGTTCATGAATTCATCGTCGGGCGTCTTCAACAAGAGGGGGGTATCATCAGGTGAAATACTCAGCTTCGTTTCAATGGCGTCCATTCTTCGAAGGAAATAGAGTCCCCCAAGTATCATTTTCGACTGATTGTCCATTGTGATATCTTCTAGATTGGTTTCACCGTCGATGCTATCCCAAATGGTTCGGAGGAAATCCTTCATCATGGGATAACGAAAACGTTCCCAGTCTGGTTCATCCAATCGGCTAGGAACCTCTCGAGACGGCCAATGATAGGGGGGAATAGTTGCAAGCAACTTCAATGTGAAGGGGGGATGATTGTACAGATCATGTGGTTTGGAGAGAGGTGGTGGTGGATCCTCCAGATACAATGCGGGAAGTCTTGAGAACTGAGATCTAATGCGCTCTAAATCCTGGGTGGGTCCGGTAATAAGAGTGAAGAGTAAATCATCTTGCTCTACAATTGCATACCCTAATTCGCCTGTGCGAATCACCCGAGTCTCCGCTGAATCCTTGTCGAGACGAAATGTAGAAATCGCTGCTATGACATTTGGTGCTCTTTGGTGTTCGGTAGCTTCTTCATAGAGATAGGCGTAACGGGTTTCAGCCACCTCTTTGTCAATAACCAAGAATTCTTGGTGGCCTTCTGGTTCAGATACGTGTGCAACAGGTTCCTCTGGTTCTGTTGTCGGTTCTAGGGATTCTGTCCTCCAGCGCTCCATAGCCAGTTCTGGATGCATATCACTGAATCCTGCAATCGCCAGTACAGAGAGAATCAAGACAATGGGATCATCTGATGCCGAGTCACAGAGCATAAGCTGAAACCTTTCTTCAAAATCTCGACAGACCTGTAATTCCTTGTCACTACCAGGTACAATCAATACCGGCACTGACAACTCTGAATGAATCTGTTTAGCAAGACGCTCAACTGTTTCTTCTGTTGTTTGCGTTTCAGAGAAGACAATGGATGCAACATCTATACTCTCAATATCGCCGGGGCTCAGGTCATTGATTGAATCGCTAGTGTTCAGGGTTATGCATTGAACTCTGTACGGACCAATTTTGAAAGGGCCAACGAACGTGGATTCCTGCTGTTGTTTGAACTCCGTCAATTTGGAAAGTGCCCGTCCCGTTCTATTCTTGAAGGAAGGATTCCTACTTGAGAAAAAGAGGAGGCGAACCTCCGTCAACAAGAATCTATCTGCCAATTCATTGAGAATTATCTGAGAATCAAAACCCGATTTCTTTTCATTTTCTTTAGCAAGCTCGTTGCCCAGACGCCTTATCCGATGAAGCTCATTTTCATCCATTGACTGTTTGTCTCCAAGACATACTAATACTATGCTCTCGCTCAATGGACTGACATAAGCTACGCTAGATTCTAAATTGGTTATGAACGGAGAATCAGGAGCATGTTCTTCAAAAACCTCATAGAATTGAGCCAGAACATCCTCTAATGTGGTTTCCTCAGTTTCTTTTCTCACATAGGAAATCTCGGCGAGTACCTGCAGGTTCCTCAAGTCAAGAAGCTGAACGCTATGTATCACCACAGCTCTCCTGATTCTAGATTGCATCGGTGTTAATTAAGCAAATCTTGTCCATAGACTATAATATGTGAAGCCTATTTCGTCTTTCTGTTGCTGTATGCCTAGGCTTCAGGAGAATCCACTTTCGCAGCAACGCCAGAGGTAAGCCCAACATATCCAAGCTGGGATTTGCAGTATGTTGGTGCATGTCGGTTGCTGCCCCTTTTCTTCACTGCAGTGAATCTCGGATGGGTTCTGTAACCGATGAAAAACCATGTATCAAGTTCCATCTATAGACTAGTATTATTGAGTCACATTTACAAAATCATAATCCGTTGTCCCGAAGTTCATCTCCTTTGCATGTGTAAAGAAACTAGCCGAAGTTTCAACCAGTCTAGATAATGAACCTGCCGCTGGACTGTCTTCAGATATTGTCGCATCCTTCATGATTTCGAGTGTAGCATGATCTATAGCAACAGGATCTCTAGCTCCGAAAATACCGATGTCGTGCATCAACAATGGCCTGCCAACAGATATGCAATCGCATTTCTCTGTGATATCGATTGCCAGATTGACAAAGTAGAATCTATCAAGTCCTATGGAAGACACAACACCCATCGCGTTCTCTACAACTCGCTTGGTAATATCCTGTCCAATCCAATCCATTGTTATCGCTTTCGATTTTGCCATGCTTCCGCAGACGCTTGCACAGTGACCACACCGCACACATTTGTCCATATCGATTGATACTGTATCATTAACGGTGATACATCTCACAGGGCAATAATTAACACAAAGTGAACATTCAACACCTTTACATTCTGAAGGGTTAAGTGTAATTCCATCAGGGCTGTGGATAGACATCTTTCCACCTTTCCCAACTAATCCAACTCCGATATTCTTGAGTGTCGCTGCTATTCCCATATCGTGAAACTTGGCATGACTAAGAACCAATACATGATCACAATCCAGTAGAGCTGAAGCAACAGGGACTGTTTTGATGTAATCGCCATCTATGTTCACGTCATAGGTGTTGACCCCCCAATAGCCATCAGCAAACACAATGGGAGCTCCAATCGTGCCTTGAGAGAAGCCGTTCTTCTCGGCCATCCGTAGGTAATCTGCCATGGTACATCTTCCGCCATAGGGACCTGAGGTGCCATATCCCAGCGCACATGTCTCCGATACAAACGGCTTGCCCCCAGCGTCCTTGACTATTTCAACTGCTTTGCGTATGTACTCCGGGCGAATATGGCGAGTGTTTCCCCAGACACCAAAATGAGTTTTCACCATGACTACATCGTCAGTTGATATAGCATCGAGCAATCCAGTCTTTCGAATAACCTTCTCTAAACGATCTAGCATGTTGTTGATAGGTGTTGCATTGCTATCCGCGAAAAACACAGGTGTATTTGTCATCCAATTCACAGCCAATGGGATTTCGGCTATATTCAGTAACCAGATTAAAAACTAACGGAGATGACTCTGAAACGCCAGAAAAGGCAGGAATTTATGGAGCCGGCGTTGGGATTTGCACCCAAGTAGAACAGCTTTGCAGGCTGTCGCGTATGACTACTCCGCCACGCCGGCTTTGGTTATATCCAAAACATTGAATCGGACTGTTAAGGCTCCGATTTTAAGGATATCGGCAAGGAGTTCACAAATCCTATTGGTATTGTAGGACTATTGTACCATCACTGAGTTTTAAGATTGGGTATATCGTATTAAAGAAATCTGCAAGAGTTGCCTAAATCATCACCTAATTCTCGTCAACGATGCATAATTCCCGAGCATCGCATATGTAGGGACCAAAGGAGGCTCCTACTGGTGTTTTACTTATCTCAGACGTTATTGACTAGGACAATTCGATACCGTGCCTTATTGTCCTTCAACCTTTGAATTGCTTTGTTGACCTGCTCCATAGGCATCAACTCAACCTTGGGTTTGATGCCATGTTCCTGCGCGAACGAGAGCATCTCCCGCATTGTATCCCGATTGCCGAGGAAAGAACCAGTGATTGATAATTGGTGTGCAACGAGATTTGTTGAATTAAATTCAACATCTGGGAAGCCTACGAGGACCAGCTTCCCATTTCTCTTCAAGGTTCCCAGTAGCAACTCCCAGTTGATTTTTCCGTGGGCGGTGCATAGCAGAAGATCGAAGCGGAAGAAAGCGTTCCGCAAACTAGACTCGTCTTCAGAAATGAAGTGATCTGCGCCAAAGGCAAGTGCTTCCTTCTTCTTCTTTGGAGAAGAAGAAATGGCGGTCACTTCGTAGTCAAGAGCACGGGCGAATTGTAGCGCGAGGTGACCCAAACCTCCAACTCCAATGATACCAATCTTCTGCTTGGGTCTCGTTGCCAGCGATTGAAGGGGATTGTAGACGGTGATTCCAGCGCACATGAGTACCGCAGCCACCTCGGATGGCATTGCTTCGGGGAGCAGATAAGCAAAGCGATTATCCACACTAATAGAAGAGGAGAAACCACCATAAGGCACCCATGTCCCAGACGAAACGATGTCTTGACAGAGCTGGTTTTCGCCCTGTAAGCACCACTCACATTCTCCGCAAGAACGACCCTGCCATCCAATACCGACTCGGTCACCTTCTTTTAGGTCTGACACTGCGCTGCCCACATCTGAGACGAATCCAACAATCTCGTGTCCGGGGACAAAGGGATAGGTGGTAATTCCGTAGTAATCGTTGATGCCGTGAATATCGGTTTGGCATAGACCACAATGCGTAATCTTGACTCTGACATCATGCTTCCCCAGTGTGGGCGGCTTGTATTCGAATGGTTCTAGTGGCTATCCTTCTTCTTTTGCAGCATATCCCAAGACTTTCGTGTCTGGCATGCTCTTGCCTCCTTTAATTGATAGCTATTATATTAGTGGAACAAAAACCTTTTTATTTTGTCGATGATATTTTTGAAGAGATTTAGTGAAATCACAAATCCAATTGCATCCAATCCATGCGCATACCCCGCAGCGTTTGGGACCGGATAATAATTAGGACTATATGTTAAGGAGAATCAATTTCTCAAATCTTCTTTTTGACTGTATCGGGAAGTGCGGTTTTCTTTGAAGCTTCGCAGGTGTATACGTTTCGGCTTCAGTCGAGCGTCAGCAAGTGGGGGATAATAGTTTCTTTAAGGTTGTAGATGAGTCTTGAAGAAATCTACTATTCTGTTATAGACCGTGACTTTGTTTTTGTATTTGAGCACATCATGTCCCTCATCTTCAAAGACAAGATATTCAACCTCTTTGCCGTTCTCCCGCAGTCTTTCAACAATATCCTTGGATTCATCTTCAACAACTCGGGGATCGTTCTTACCCTGGATAACGAGAAGAGGCGCCTGTAGCTGGTCCAGATAGGTGCTAGGCGACCGTTCCTTTAGGAATTCACTGTCCTTTTCCGGATGCCCGATTGATAGGTAGAAGTATACTGCCCATGATTCTGGGAGTCGTTCGACAAATGAGATGAGGTCATAGGGCCCAAACATATCGCAGGCGGCGCCCCAGAAATCTGGGTGACGCGTCGCAAGAGTTAAAGTCATGAAACCACCGTAGGAACGTCCAACAACCGCTCTTCTAGATGAATCGATCCGACTATCTTCTTCAAGCATCTTGAGGGCTTCAACATGGTCAAGGCGGTCTTTTCCACCCCAATCATGATCAACCTGCTTCATGTATTTCATTCCGTAGCCAGTACTTCCCCTCACATTGGGAACGAATACTGCGAACCCATTCATTGTCAGTAGTTGAATCAACGGCATGCTGAACCAAGTGAAATCAGGTCGTTCTTGGCTCTGCGGGCCTCCATGCACATATAGTACAAGTGGACGGGGACCTTCGAAATCAAGGCTTTCCGATGGGAGATAGAGCCGTGCAGATATTCTTAAACCATCGAAAGACTCGTAGCTGGCATCCTCGCCGGATGAGAATGCTTCTTCTGGTATTCCAATCACCTTTTCTCTTGAGAGCTGAACGACCGAGTCTTCTTCCGGAGTATGGAGATAGAGCTGAGAAGGTTGAGTGGCACTCGTGAATGAAAGCGCATATTCTATCGATTTCCGCTCATTAAAACCGACTGATTTGTCCCAAGTCACACCACGGTCAACTCCGTTCTTGAAAGGCTCCTTCCCAACAAGCACATTTCTGATTTTCATCTGCATTGTATCGGAATCAAACGTCGCTTCATACCTCCAAGAAGATCCATCGATGTTGTACCCAAGCATGTGCCTATCAGCATCAATATGCTCAAGAGATTCAAATTCTCCAATACCCTCGTGCACTAATCCTTCTATTGATACCTCATGAAGATTCTCAGGATTGCTAAGCTCCATGAATCCCAAGCCGCCAAGATCATCAAACTCAGTTGTATAGACAAGAGCACCCTCTTCCACCCAGTGAACCGGAAAGACATGATACTTCTTGATATCTTCATCTGCCTTTCTCTCAGTGATGCGAGTTCCTAGCACTGTTTTCAGCGCATCAGACCCTTCCTCCCAAAGATACGTAACAACATCCCCAGCGATATAAACCTCTGAGAGAAGAACCTTCGAATGATCCCCGTTTGGCTGAGGGATAAGCCCACGCTCACTTGTACCCAAAGCTGTCTCTGTTAGGGTTTCAAGATCAACTTTTGATGTATATTGAATTGCTTCGTCTTTCACAGTGCGATCATCCCGATTGAAATAAGCAATATTCTTCTTTGCATCATATTCGTGACACGTTATCTGCTGTCCTGAGTATTTGCTTCCAAAGATGGGTTTCGGAACACCTCCTTCAAGAGGAAGCAGACAAGGTTGATAGAGTTCGTTGCCATCTTCATCCAGCATGAGAAGTATTCGTTTCATCTTGGGAAAAACGATATAGAGATGTCCAGCCATCAAATGGGGGTTCTGAATGGCCATTCCAGCTGGAAGAAGTCTTTCGGGAAAGCTGCCATGCTTCTTCATTCGATACAGACTCATCATCCCGCTCATGTCGCTTACGAAATAGACGTAGTCACCAGCGATTTGGGGGGATACAACCTGTCTTGCAGAAAGAATGGACTCTACTGGGAAGTCAGTCATGAGTATCAGCAATCTTGATGATATGAGAGTATTTGTTTGTGTTGCTATGTCATTGACTAACAGATTTCTAGCCGCACTCTCACCGAGGGATAGCTATTCGACCTGCAGTTTACTCTCCAGTCTTCTATTTCGAGACGAAGGGCCTACGAGAAGCTTCAATGTGCCGGGCTCAAGATTCCATCTCCCCTTTTCGACGTCGTAGTAAGCCAAGTCTATTCCTTTGGTTCTAAGCTCAATTCTTTTTGTTTCACCAGCAGCCAATCTGATTTTCTTGAAACCAGCCAGCTCCATAGGTGGCCGCTTGACGCTTGATTCCAAATCCGAGTAGTACAACTGAATCACCTCTGCACCCTCGCGCTCGCCGCTATTTTCGATTTCTACATGAACGCAAAGGCTTTCATCCAGCTCTGACAGAGAATCGTTCTTGAGCTCCAAGTTCCTGTATACGAAGTCTGTGTATGACAAACCGAATCCAAAAGGGAAGAGTGGATCTATTGACTTCTCGTCAAACCAGCGATATCCAACAAATATACCCTCATCATAGTAGACCTTCCTATCTTTCCCACCAGGGTAAGTGCGGGATGAACCTTTAATATGGGCAGGAGAGTCGGTCAGCTTCTCTGGAAAAGTGAGTGGAAGCTTACCTGAAGGATTGACATCTCCAAACAACACATTTGCTATAGCTCTACCTGCTTTCATACCGCCGTACCACGTTTCTATCAAGCCAGGTACATGTCCTATCCATGAACTCATCGCGACAGGGCTACCTGAGATGAGAGCGACTATCGTATTGGGGTTTTCATCTGCTGTTTGGAGAATAAGCTCCACCTGCTCTTCCGGTAGTTTCATCGAGAACCGATCTGTCGATTCAGAGTCCATACCCGCACTGTGATCCAATCCGGCAAATACAATCGCAACATCTGCATTGGATGGATCTGATATGATTTTGACTTGACTCCCACATCTCTCTCTCATGCCTTCAAGAGGGGTAACCTCCCACGGTGGAACCACTGCAGATGACCCACCATGCAAGAACCGACCGAACTCCTTGTCCAGATTCGGACCCAGAAGCGCTATACTTCTTAAGGTACCAATATCTAAAGGCAATATGCTTCCTTCATTCTTGAGAAGCACGATAGACTCCTCAGCAATTTTCAGAGCTAACGCTTGATGTTTGTTGGTATTTCTAGCTCCCTGAGGTAATTTTTCATCGCTATCAAATAGCCCTGCTAGAAACATAACTCGAGCAAATCTTCGAACGAGATCATTCAACGTTTCATGAGATATTTCGCGATTGTTGTATGCATTCACCAATGCCTTCATTGTATACGCTCGTGGGAGGGGCATTTCAAGGGAAAGGCCAGCATTGGCGCAAGACGCACCAGATTCAACATTTTCAGTTGCAAACCAATCCGACATAACAAAACCGTCGAAATCCCAGTCATCCATCAGTATTTCACGAAGCAATCTGGGGTTCTCACAGCAATAAGTGCCGTTTACTTTGTTGTATGCCGCCATGACTGCCCATGGTTCAGCTTCTTTCACAACGGCTTCAAAGGCTCTCAAATAGATTTCATGAAGCGCTCTTTCGTCGATTTCTGAGCTGACTGATTGGCGGAAGGTCTCTTGATTATTTGCCGCATAATGCTTGACACAGGCACCAACTCGAAGACTCTGAACAGCTCTCACGAACGGAATCGCCATTTCTTTTGTGAGATACGTATCTTCACTGAGGTACTCGAAAGTCCGGCCGTTCAAGGGCGTGCGGTGAATATTGATGCCGGGTGCCAATATCATATGCTTGCCAATGGAACGGACTTCTCTGGCAACGGCAAGTCCAAATTCTCTGGACAGTTTTCGATTCCATGTAGCAGCCAGAGCAATTGGGGCAGGAAAACGGGTACATTTCTTGAAATTCCCGGAATGGCGGGCTACCCCAAGAGGGCCATCAGTCACCCCAAATTGTGGTATGTTCAAACGTCTGATAGGAGTGGTTGAGTAGAACGCCAATAAGGGCCGGCTGGAGAGAAGACGAAGTTTTTCCTCAACCGTGAGAAGAGAAAGGAGATACTCTGTTCTTATGTGAATACTCAATTCCTCGTTCATATACAGGGGGACTGAGGAAGCTGATGCCGGGTTCATAGGGTAAGAATAACGAGTGAGCGATATAAGAACCATGGATGGAACTTGAGGGAGGACTAATTTTATCATTGATTGGTGGGATGAAAGAAATATGACCCAAATGCGAATCAGGACCGTTCTCCGCGACAAAAGGATTCTCAGAATGGAAGCAGGATCCGAGAGACGAATACAGGCAACAGCAAAGAAGAATTTCGACAGATTGGTTCACATGGGAAAACTGCTGCAAATCATGGGCCTTGACCGCGAAAACAGACTTGCTATGCTTGAGGGGCTTTGGGAAACGGAGTATCATATATGGCTCTGCCACGATGGTCATCAGCACCTTGTATACCTGAGCAGGGATGAAACACGGCCTGAAGACCTGGAAATAGATGCATATCCATGGCAATAAGAAAGATCCAGAGTGAGGTTAACCTTCTTTGATTCGTTTTTCACCACGCTTAACAGCTGACTGGATTCTCTGTCTGAAATCCTTCGGGAATTTCCATCCTCGCTTTTCCATGGCTTCAAGCAAATGTTCCAATTCCGCGGTGATACGCTGAATCTCATGATGCAATTCTTCAGTACGCTCTTCCCGTTCTAAGGCTTCAGAAGGGAGGCTTTCAAACATAGATTCAATATGCTTCAACTGTAACAGCAGGTTATTGGCAAGATTCCTTGAGGATTCTATTTCGTAACCATCAGCAGCAGCCTTGTGGTCCAAACTAACTTCTTCAAGCATCAAGACACGACGAATCGCATCATACGAGTGCCATTCTTTACTAAAACGATTTGGCTGCCGCTCAGCAATTCTCATCGCCTCTTCGGTACGGCCTTCTTCCATCAGGATTCTGCACAAATCTTCTGCCACTTGGTGGCTCTTAGGCTCTTCTCGCAGTTGTTTCTTATACAGTTTGATAGCTTCGTCAACCTGAAGACAGCTATCGAGATACCGTCCAAGTGAAAAAACTGCTCTCTCATGAGTGGGATGCTTCTTCAGAACTTGCCTTAACAGAGTTTCGGCCTCTTGATCTCTAGCTTCCCCCAGTAGAGCCTCAGCGAGTCCTGTTTTGATTTCAGGATCGTCACCAAATCGTTCTAATGCCTGTTCGAAAAAATCTACTGCTTCTTCCGAGTCCCCTTCTTCAATCAGTTGGTAGCCCTTGTTAATCACTTCTTCCGCTGAATCCATCTATCATCACGTCGAGCCCAGTTCTACAATCATGAAGAGCTTTCTAAGCAATTATTGCAGAGTCACTTATATGACCTGCGTACTGAATACGCTTGGTTAGATGCGATGCTAAAAGTCTATAATACCCTTTCCAGAAAAAAGGAGAAATTCGAGCCATTAAAGGACAATGAAGTTCGCATGTATGTATGCGGTCCCACCGTATACGATTTTCCACATATAGGAAACGCCAGATCGTTTGTGGTATTTGACACGATTCGCCGCTACTTGGATTTCAAGGGGTACAGAGTATTCTATGTAACTAATTTCACAGACATAGACGATAAGATGATCAATCGTGCCAATGAAGAAGGCATCGCTGTACCGGAACTAGCTGAACGCTTCATATCAGAATACAGGAAGATAGAACGAGAGCTGAACATCAAGCCTGCTGACAGGAATCCCCGTGCAACTGAGCATATTCAAGATATGATTGAAATGGTGAAGAATATCTTGGAGAATGACAAAGCGTACGAAGTTGATGGCGATGTCTATTTTGATGTGAGCGAGCACGAGAATTACGGTGTTTTATCTAAGATATCTCCCGACGAACTTGATTCGGGTGCAAGAGTTGAAGTCGATGAAAAGAAGAAGGATGCCAGAGATTTCGCTCTTTGGAAAGCTCAGAAACCTGGAGAACCAGCATGGGACAGTCCATGGAGCAAGGGCAGACCTGGTTGGCATATTGAGTGCTCCGTCATGGGTAAGCATTTTCTCGGCGTGCCCTTTGATATTCATGGTGGAGGACAAGATCTTATTTTTCCGCACCATGAGAACGAAATCGCTCAAACAGCAGCAGCTTATGAAGTCGAGGAACCCATCAAATACTGGCTTCACAACGGTATGCTAACAATTGATGAGGAGAAAATGAGTAAATCAGAGGGCAACTTCTTCACCAGCCGTGAGGTTTTGGATGCTTATGATCCGCAGGCAGTCAGGCTGTTTCTGGTTTCGGGCCACTATCGTCACCCGCTAGATTACAACAATGAAGCTCTGGAACAAGCAAAAACCTCGATTGAGCGACTGAGGAATGTTGTTGAACGGCTAAGAGGGAGAATGCAGATAATCCGACAGAAGGATATCAAACCAAGTGAAGCTGATGCGGCTCTTGAAGAAGCCATCAGTGAGGTGAAGGAAGGGTTTGAACAGGAGATGGATGATGATTTCAATACTCCTGGTGCTCTTGCTGAGATATTCACGTTTGCAAAAGCAATAAACACGCACATTGACGAGATGGGAAATCCAGCAATTCTCAGAGATGCCCTTGGAATTCTGAAGGAACGCCTCGAGGTGCTAGGCATCGATTTAGAGAAGGCGCGAAGTCAAGTTTCAGCAGGAGGCGAATCCGGATTGGCTGACCAACTAATAGAGCTTGTACTGGGACTCAGAGAAAAGGCACGGGAAGAGAAGGATTACGAAACTGCGGATAGGATACGGGATCGGCTAGCTGAATTAGGAATTGAAGTCAAAGATACCAAAGACGGACCGACTTGGACAATAGAATAGCCGAATTCAAATACGAGGAAAGGAGCAGAGCCCAGTTTGTTTTAGTGGCAAGTAGCTGGGCGCTTTCTTTCCGGTGGGTAGGTAAGGGCTCACCAGCTTTTATGCTGTTCTACCGATTCTTTACATTTACTAGCAGACCGGGGTCATTGAGCACATACACAGTGGGATCTGGGTGTTCATCCAAGAATTCCTTCATAATTTCCCTCAGAACTCCCTGAGCTTCTTCACAGCTTTCTGGGTTCCTTCCATCCATTCGATATACTTCGCTCAGCATATCTGGATCCAGCTCAGTTACCAGTTTGATGTTTCTTTCAGCCACATCCAAGAGAATCCGGAATAGATCCGGTGGTTTCTGATTACCTATCTTGAAGGTCTCTTCTGTGCAGTATGTTTTGATTACATGCTTCAGTGCGTCTTTCACAACCATATCTTTGGTTTCCTGCATGGCTTCTTCGTATCCCATGCTGCCAATGCCCTCCTCACACGGAGCTAGAAGGACAATCCAGCCATCGAGGTCATGCCGTACAGCATTCCAAGAAGCGTGAATGCCTTTCCCTGCCTGATACAGATTGAGTCCCAGTTCTCCAACCGAGGTGAAAACGATGTCAGCAGGTTCTTCTACTTCGACCACTCTGAGCCGATGCAAAGGTTCAGCCGCGGCTTCATGACAGGCAATCAAATCACCAGCTTGCATATAGACAATTTCACCATTATGAACGATAGTGTCAATACAGAACATGGGAAGATCCTTGCCGACCCGTTCTGCAATATCAATCATGTCTTGAATCACGGGATTGCCTTCAGTATTGCCCAGCCTACATCCATCAACGAAACCCTTCTCAAGGTCAAACATGCGTGGGTGGTTCACTCGTATGGTTTCTCTTCCTGCAACACCAGGGCAAAACAGTTTGACAGTTCCAGCTTGGCCTGCAAAGTAGTGATATTCGGAATCGCTGAGTGGAATTACGAGACATGAATCAAGAACACGTTCATCTATGTAGATTGGTGTTCCCCGTGGGCTCTTTCCAAGATGTTTGTTTCCAGAATCACAATCATGGATCAGTATGCTGTCTTTCCATTCATTGTAAAGTTCGGTTTGAAGGATTTTGTTCTCGATGCTTTCTGGTGTTGGTTGCGTATGAGAACCGCTGGCAATTATGATTTTGATATCCTCTCTCTTCACACCATAATCCAGCAGTTTATGGGTTAGCGGTCCCAGAAGTGCTCGAGTGTGGATATTGGGGCGAGTATTGTCATCAATAATCAGCATAACAGTTTCGCCGTCCTCATAGACATCATCCAGCACCTCTTCTAGAGGCGGAGATTCTATCGGATTGGCCAAGACGTCGTGCAGCTTCTCGACAACATCATTGAAGGGGCGGTCGTACGCCTCCACGTCTAGTACACTGACATTTTCAATGGATTTTGGAATAAAACGGTCTACGGTAGTAGAACCATACTTGAGCGGCGTTTTGTAGTATTTCATGCCTTCCCACTATCCGGGGTTAATGGTTTACATTATGTAACAATTTTGGTTCAGGATTGGAAGCATAAATCAAACCAATCAAGCATCATGAGCCCCGGATTGAACGAATGATAGAATCAAGGTTTGTCTCTGTCTTTCTCTTATTGGTTCCTTCTGCTTCTATTTTGACACTATCGCCTCGAATCCTGACAACCAATTGTACAAATTCTTGAATCTTGAGAACCCACCAAACAATAGAAAGGCCGAACAAGATGTAGTTCATAACAAGAATGGCGGCGAAACGCAATGAAAGGTGGGTCTGCTCCAATGCTGCAGGGATAAAACCGAAAGCCAAGATGATAGCACACAGAACTATGTACTGTCCCGAGGATCTCCACGTTCTTTCCAGCACGATATGATCCGTGTCTTCTTCTTTTACCTCATACCAGCTTCCAGTTTCAGATAGTTGCCATTTGTCTATGCGCTCGCGAATATCGTCAGGAGTGGTATCCTCTGAGAGCTCGATAGTCTCTTCTCCAACATAGGACACTGAAATCAACCTCTCCTACTTGCTTCAATATGAGTAAATCGGGATATAAGCAGTGGTAGGAATCGCCCAAGCAGGTCTGCTCTTCTGGGTATAGAAGCAAAGCATTGAAATATCTCAAAAGCTTAGCCGACTTGACAAGGCTTATAACTTAGATGCATCTAACTTTTGACAGTCAACGTAGGTTGACGGTTTTCAATCTCAGTTGTGTCAAAATAAGGTGATTTGCAGCGATGCCATATGGACCAAACACTCAGGGGCCCCAATCGGAACCAAGACCCCTTACCAGCATGCCCAGTGGAAGTCGCTGTGTTTTTGTTGATGTCATAAGAAGAAACCCAAAAAAGAGACCCATGGGTAGACGGGGGAGACGAGGGTTTTTCGGACGTGGACATCGTGGTCACCGAAGCAGAAGAAAAGAGTTCAGACAGATTCAGAATCGGATAATGGACCTAGGATTGACTCGAGGGGCCACAATGAAAGTTCTGCAGGGAGGCTGCCAGGGGCCTGTGCTGATAGAAGTAAGGGGAACCCGGCTTGCACTTGGACAGGATCTTGCTAGTAGGATTTTAGTTCAGGCGGTTTGATTTAGGATGATACGAGTTGCTCTTATTGGTTACACAAGGTAAGAACTACTTAATTCAGCAATCTTCCAAATATACTGTTTCATAAGGCGAGACATTTCAGTTGGAGTGGATAGTTCGCTTTCATCGTAGGCAATTCGCACCTCAAAACCGGTATTTTCAACTGCTTCTGAAACACATTTGAACTCAGATTCCGTACAGTATATTCCAATGCTGCGCCTTGACAATATGCTACACCCATAGGCTGTCAACCAAAGATGTCTAAGGTCTATTTTATTGTGGTTTGGATAAGCAATAACTCCTGATGATAGCATTTCTCTACGTCTTAATTTGACAATCCTAGGAATAATGCGGCTTATTTCGGAGTTCTTTGAACCGAAGTTCTCTATATCAAGCCCTATTGTTGTACCATTATTCTCTACTTGTTCACAAAAAGCTTGAATGAGTCTGCGTGAAAGAGCGGAGATATCTGATTCTTTCAGTAGCGAATGAAATTGATGAAAGTTGATATCTAGAAGACCGAGACCGTCAAGACCAATTGACGTAGGCATACACTGAATTGAGTGAAATGTTTTCCATTTCGGTTCATGTAACTGCAAAATGGGAGCAAGACCCTTGATGATATCCAGGTTCTGTATTTGGATGGGGGTGTCGTATGAAACATTAGCAGAAGAATGGGAATCATCTATTATGGTAGGATACCTAGAAGCAATATGAATTTCCTCTTTTTCAAAGGTCGCCCTACTCAGGAGTGTGATCCCCGTATCCATGTCGAGGTAGAGCTCACGGAAATTATTACACAGGATAAGAGATGTGATATCTATTTGGTCTAAGTCGTTTTCCGATATATTCAGCATTTCTAATTGTTTGCAACTCCATAATGAATCAATATCCAGAGATTGCAATGCGTTCTTGCTTAGGTTCAGTTCCTGCAAATGAGCACAATTGCCAAGAGGGTGGAGGTCTATTTCCTGAAGCTGGTTCCGACTAACCCCTATTTTCCGCAGACTACTACATGTGCTTAAGGGAGAGAAGTCTAGAACCTTTAATCTATTTTGACTTAGGTACATTTCTTCAAGAGCAACACAAGCACTTAGAGAACCTAAATTCAAAAATCTCAATTTGTTGCCCCAAAGAGAAAGGTAAACTAAACTCTCGCAGTTTGCTAATGAGTTCAGATTTACACTCTGAAGCTTGTTTGCTCCAAGCCTAAGTACCTCGAGAGATTCTAAAAAACCCAAAGGGTTAAGGTCAACTTGCTCAAGCAAGTTGAAATCCAGCCGCAGAACTCGGAGGTTTGTGCAGTCTCTCAGAGGATCTAGGTCTATGCATTCTAGCTGATTGCATGCTAATGAAAGATTTTCAATATGGAGGCAGCTAGATATCGGTTGGAGGTCTATAGTGTGAAGACTATTTTCGCTCAAATCGATACTCTTCAATTTGGTGAGGTGTCTTACAGGTGCTAGGTCCACAGATGATATTTGATGCATACTGAGACTAATTTCACGCGTGCTAGAATCAAAGATTTCCACCCTGGATTGGCCCTCTTCTGTTCCGTATTCGAGGGCTATTTCAGTCATTTCTATGACACCACTGGTTCAACTTATGAATCTGTTGGGCGCTGAAGGTCCTGATTCTGCTCAGGTAGTCGATGATATCAGAGATATCCAGCACAGGTTTTCCTCCAGCTTCGCACGTTCGCTCATGCTAAGGGGTTCACCCGGGTTCATGGTTGCGACCTCATCCGCGTAGTGGGAGAACCATAGGTTGAGCTCGTCCAGTTCCAGCACCATCAAATCACACGCTCCCATGTCTCCGGCTTGAGGATGTGATAGTGTGAAATCTTGCTTTTGTTGTATTCCTTGCCGTAGAACTCCTTCAACCCGGGCGAATGATCAACCATCTCAACGTATACATCCACCCCCCGAAAGTTGAGCTCTTCAATCAGGCCGTGAATCCCATCGAGGTCTTGTTTGTACGCATCAAGGGAGATGTAACAGTAGAACCCCCAATCCTGCTTGAGCCAGTCCGAAACCCAGACAAGGACATACTCACCGTCGGGCTTCGTGTTGGCTGGCTTCCAGAAGCCGTTATACTCGATATCGTTCTGCTTCTCTGTAAGTACCGCGTTAGCTATTCTGTGCCTCATGCTGTCTTGTGTCGGGGTTAGTATTTAAGCTCGTTATATTCCGCGAAATAGAACAGACACTCAGGTAAGTGGAACCGTGGTTCCGATACCCTTCAGAAAATCGAAAGACGGCGTACTCACTGAGAAAAGTAGACAGTAATAAGCCCGGTACCTTCGATACTATCAACCACATCATCAGGAAGCAGCGGGTACACAAGGCCTGAGACCGGGTCGAAATTGGGAATGGGTACAGCATTAGGTAGCTCCTCTAGCGATACTTCTGCACCACAAGAGCACTTCTTGACTTGTTGAGGGTCAATCTCGGTATCACAGAAGGGACAGCGCAGCTCCTGGGTTGGCATCTCCTCGTAAAGCAGAATGTCGTCCTTGGTAAGCAATCCGACAAAGGGCACAAACCGAAGGGCGTCCTTGCCGTTGAGTTCTCGGATGAGGTCGGGCGGTATCGAAGCCTTGTAGTACTTCGTTCCTTTCACCACACGATCAACCGTTATGCTTCTCGTGTAGGTGTCCGTGTCCTCTTTGTCTCGTGGCATATGGACTATTCCCTTGTTCTGCCTTAACAAAGTATCTACTCAGCTGCCAAGAGATACAACCAGAATGATGAAAGCCATCCTCTCATCGTCAACCGGCTGGACAGAAGCAGACTGCTTCTCAAGAAAACCGTTGAAATCATCGGTCAGGTTCGTCTCATAGATTGTCGTACTATCATGTCCTCCTTCATGCACAAACCGGAGAAATAGATAGAAGTAGGTGTCTGTTTGACTCATTCATACTCCTCCAGCTCTGTGAATTCGCAAACGATCCTGCCGGTCATATCCACCTCATACCAAAGACAGGGAGCACAGATCTTCCCATCCCGTTCTATGTCTTCAAGATACTGCTCGGCCACATCTGGAAAATCTAGCAAAAACTGTTCATCGCGTTCCCAGTGTGGACAGGTTCCATCATCCTCGATGTACTTGGGGTTATATGCCGGTCGTGTTTGCGCCACGTAATCCCTCTCCTAGGAGCTCCTCGCGAACAGCTCGCCGTAGTATCCGTCAAGCGCGGCAGGGATTGACCTACCATGTTTGAGCGCGCGTACCAAATCGTCATCTCCGTCGGTCATGTCACTCGGTCTTGAGAACATTATTTAAGCTCGCCATATTCCGCGGAATATTAGCGGGGTATAATAGGCAACCTCCAGACTGTCTAGCATGTCCACGGCAAGCCACTCTCCTGTAACCTGCGGGTACGAACAGCACACCCTCTGGTATCCAGACACTCAAGTCAAGCCGAAGCAGAAGAAGCCCTGGAGCACGTTTGTGCGCAAGGACATCAGGCTCTTTGGCAACAACAAGACGCACAGGACGCCAAAGGACAAGGAGCATGGCCGCCGAAACATTACTAAGATTGGACCGCTTCTTGATAGCGTACGTGGTTGTCCGTTCACA
>WJIL01000063.1 GCA_014730275.1 Candidatus Lokiarchaeota archaeon
AATGGTTTCCAACCCGGGATGAGCGCATCCAGTTACAAGCGTCCATTCATCATTTCCATGGACTACCAAGGATTGCTCCTTGGTTCCCCTGCCTAACTCGCCAGTGGTATAAACTCTATCGGCTATCTTCTGCGAATCGCTGATTTCCACTATTTCCGTATTACTGAAGGAGGCTATGTTTTTCTTCAAGCTTGGAGAGAATGAGCTTGGCAGATACACCTTAACATCACCTAGTTTTTCTAGTATGCCTATGCCGCCTGCATGGTCACGATGATTATGCGACAAGGCCAACGTATGGATTCTCTCAATATCAACTTCAAGCCGATTGATATTGTGAAGCAAAATATTGAGATTGGCACCTGTATCGAATAGTATGTCGTCACCGATCAAACAAGAGAATCCCCAATCGGCCTTGAAATCTTCCATGGCTCTGTTGTCGTATAGAATTCGAAGCCTCATTCGCTCATCTCCCCGTAATGATTGTGTTGGGGCGTCACTCATGTTTTGATTGAGTCTTTTCCCTTAAGTCGCTATCCATTGCACACTATCCTATTTGGTGGAAATTGGCATAACTATTAAACAGCGAGGGGAATAACATAGTGGGATATTCTCCAGAGGAGAGCTAAATGGAACGAGAAGATGAGCTTTTGAAAGAAGTTGAGAAGATACGTAAGATACTTGAACCACCCCCACCAGAACCCCCACCAGAGAATTTCGTAGAGGAATTCAAGGATTTTCTTGCCAAGTATAAGGTACTGGGACTGGCAGTAGCCTTCATTCTGGGTATATATTTGGGGCAGCTGGTTCAATCTCTTGTGAACAATCTGATAATGCCCATTGTGGAACTCGCCCTACCCAATATAGAATGGAACCAAATCGAAATCGGTCCTTTTGGTATTGGAGCGTTCATTGGCGACCTTATCACTTTCATAATCATCGCCCTTGTCGTGTTTGTCATAGTCAAAGTGGCAAATCGAGCCGGCATCAAGTAGAGCCTCCCAGTTCAGGAGCCGTCAGGTCTATGCGGAAATGGGTAAGCCTAATTTAGACCTACCTCTTGAACACAAAGCACAATGGGACGTAACCTCAGTGAATGAGCTATATTCCTACCTTGTAAAACAGTTGGTGCTATATACTGTAGTTGGTGCCGCTCTCCGTATCTTCTTGTATGGTTTTCCGATGATTGAGACAGCCTGGCTGCTTGTGGGCTTGTCATTCAGCGTGGGCAGTGGTGGGACGGTGCTTCAATTGGCCCGCCTGATAGACAAGAAGCATTATGCATTAGGAGGAGTATTTCTCATCATCCTTGGGTTACTACCCTTCTGAGACAAGCGACTCTATGCCGATTTGTGGCAGAAGCATAGGAACTTCACCTTTGTAATCCTTGTATCGTTCTCCAAACATCCTTGTAAGCTGTTTTTCCTCTGCGAGACTCATAGCGTAGACTGCGACAAAGACAACGGGTGTCAATAGAAAGGAGTACAATCCCGATATGAGGAGACTAACACCAATGTGAGCCAGAACTCCGCCCAAGTACTGAGGGTGTCTGCATTTTGCGTATATCCCATTTGTGACCAATTCGTTCGGCAATTGAGTTTGAGAAACACTTAGAGAAAGTTCTGATACTGCACTTAATCCGAAATACGCGCCGAATACTAGGAAGAACAAGCCGACAATAAAATGAATGATGGGAATTTGGATTTCAATCATAGGTATGCTAATCCAAAACGATGGGAGGATAGGCAAACTAAAAGCGGGTTGGGGAACAAACCAGATTCCTGCCCAAGAAGCAAACAGTAACCATCCTGAAACAATACCGATCACATTACCTATTTTCCTTCCCTTTGTTTCACCAAATTGGTCTGCTAGTTTCTTGCGCTCTAGCGCGATGATATGGAATAGAACAGATATCCCGAACAGGGCCATCAGAAGCAATAACAGTTCATCCATTGATTTTTCCCACATATATTGAGGTTGCTATATTTTTCGAAAACTATGGATTATTCCTTTTTCCAGATTATCCCAATGCATCAAATAAAGCTCTTTGGATTCATGGTAATCAAAGAATGACTCTGTAATCTGAAGCACATCTTGTGGACCGACGCTTTGACTATGAAGATGTTTGATGAAAAGAGAGAATTTTCCTCCCTGCTTGAGAATTCGGTCAAACTCATTCAAAAGGCATCTATAGGGATTGAGAGTACCATCGATTCTAAGTAAGCTGCGAATGATATCATAGAAGAGGATAAAATCAACCGAATTAGCTCCTAGGTTTATTTCCAGCTCGCCGCTTGTTTTCATGGGTATGATGATTTCATCAAGATTCATGACCTCCGCTCTAGTCATGAGTTCATCTACGGCTGAGTGGTCTTTGTCAAGGGCATAGACCGTGCCCTTGTTTCCAACTACCCTTGCGGCTGGGATTGTATAATTCCCCACTCTGCAACCGAAATCAAGCACGATATTTCCTGATTGCATACCTATTTTCTGGAAGAAATCCTGTCCTTTCTCATTGTACCATTTCAAGACATCCGTCCCGACCGACAGAGACTCTAGAATGTGTTGATCAACATCCCTATGAGCTCTAAATCTTTCATTATTACGCTCATTGTCCATTATCTACCCTTCCCAAATTTCTGCTAACGGGGTAAATCGACTTCCGTATTCATTCCCTTTTCCCGTATATTTCTAAACGATTCGGAAAAACGAAATAGGTATACATAGGAAAAGGTTTTGTTCTATTTTGAATGCTTTTGCAATCCGTAGTTGAAGCTAGCCATTATGAAAGGGCCTACGGGGTGGTTCAATGATTCGAAACAAACCATATTCTGCTATCATATTTTCCTATTCCTCGTTTCGTTGGGTTCTCCAATTCTAAAATCCACTAGAACATGGCAAGGGGACTCTGAAGCTGCTTTTTCGCCGGCTCTGGGTGATTCATCATTTGGCAACAATCCGCTGATGCCGAAAGAATCACCTCAAAATACCCTAAGAAAACCAAGTCATAACCTACTTGCTGAATCGTCAATTGGGAATGAAGAAGTTATTGAAGAAGGGGTCCTTAATCCTCTAGATGTGGAACAAAGGGGCTATACAACTCCTGGCGTATTAGCTGGCAGGACTGATACCGGGATAGGTACATCCTACGCGTTTCCCTTGGACGAGGAGCATGATTGGGTTGCAAGCATGGCTGAGCTTGAGGTATGGAATCTTACAAGATTATACGCTGTAAATGGCAGTTTCATTGACGGAATTC
>WJIL01000064.1 GCA_014730275.1 Candidatus Lokiarchaeota archaeon
ACTAAGAATCGCCGTAGAAAAAGCATTCAAAGCCTTGGGGAATCAGAAGCCGCCCTCCTTGTGGTAGTGCAGGGGCGGCCTCGACTCTTTATTTGCCCCTTTGTAACATATCCTGATACTCTAACCCGATCATGACCTCTTTCTCATATGGCTCCCGACTACAATAATAGCTGCAATAGCACCCACTGTTGCAATCAAAAACACAATGTTTAGCAAATAGCCATCATCTATGCGACCACGAACCCCAACTATGTGAAGAACACCCAAAATGGCGTCCATAATCAAAGACACAAAAATTCGTTTCTTATCAATCATCTCTTCAATACGCTCCTCGACCCATGAAGATGTCTGGCTTGTTCCTATGAAAGGAAGGTGGATGAAGGAGAAACCCGAATGAAGTTGGGAAAATGTGACGAGATATTTATTGCCAGCAATTAGTTTGGCTAGTTGTAAAATCTTATTACCAATACACATTCGTGATGAATTTAGGTGCTCAGACATGAAATCCATGCCTCTATGGGAATAAAATCCCCCTCACTCATTCTTAACGAGCGCTTCCTATTCTTATGGAATCTCTGCATATTGTCGTTCGAACATCACATGTCCGAATGCTAGGGACAACTATGGTGGAGAAACCTAGACACAAAATACCGTAGAAATCAAGAAATCTCAAAGGCATTTGTCAGCCAAAAATGCCAAGATTCCTGTGAAACAACTTTTCTTGGATAACTCATATAATTGTCGAGGAATTTGCATATAGATATAATCTTTGCTTGTGGAATGGCCCTGTGTAAAAAGTCATACTGATATATCGGATTGACACACATTACTGTTCCGGATTGTCTGTATTCGTGCATAGGAATAGAGAATTAACTACTCATCTTGTCTTCTCACACTGATTCGGGCGACTTCTTCCACAGAGCTTTGTGGAATCGTAGGCGGAGGGTTATCTTATCAGTCGCCAGACTCCTGTCAGGCGCTGCCAATCCATATTCCGAAGACGATAGAGTTATTATGAATCTTAAGGGGTTTCGCAGAAAGAGGATGTGAGTTCCGCTGCTGACTGTATCGACTGAACTCGTGATGGTCTTCGCAGTTCTAGCTGTGACACTTGTCCTGTTTGTTGTTAACCGTTGGCGTTATGATGTTGTAGCCTTGTTCGCTCTGTTGACAATCGCGCTTGTGGGTCTCATACCCTTCGACCAAGTGTTCTTGGGCTTCGGCCATCCTGCGGTGATCACAGTTGCAGCCGTGTTGGTTATCAACCGAGGACTGGTCAACTCGGGTTTCGTCGATATCATCATCAACTGGACTCTTCGAGTCGGAGACAACATGGTTTTTCAGATTCTTACGCTCACCGGGTTGGTGACGGTGCTTTCGGCCTTCATGAATAACGTGGGGGCATTGGCGCTTCTCATGCCTGTGGCAATTCGAATGGCGAGGAAGAGCGGCAAGTCCCCTTCCCTTTTCCTCATGCCGCTAGCATTCTGCTCAATGCTTGGTGGTATGATAACGCTGATCGGCACTCCTCCAAACATAATTATCGCAACACTTAGGGGTCAATACGGTGTCGAACCCTTCCTCATGTTTGACTTCACCCCAGTTGGTCTGAGTGTCGCTCTTGCTGGATTCTTGTTTATGTCACTGGTCGGATGGCGTCTCGTACCTCAGCGGGAGGGAGAGAAGGTTGAACCCTTCTCTCTTGTTGAAGACTACATAACCGAGGTCTATGTGCCTGAGGGTTCCAAGATGGTTGGGAAGCGTATCCGTGACCTTGAATCGGCAGCAGAAGCTGATGTGGCAGTGATATCCCTCGTACGCGAAGACGAGCATTTTCGTTCACCCTCTATAATGAGAGGTCTGAAAGCAGGTGATAGTCTTGTTGTCAGAGGAGAAGCCACAGATCTGAAGATGCTAATCGATGCTGGCGAACTCAGACTCATAGAGAGGGAAGGATCTGACAGAGGGGTCCTATCACAGGATGATTTACATGTCGTTGAGGCTGTGATAACGACAGGCTCGCCTTTAAGCGGCAAGACTGCACGACAATTGAAGATGCGTAGTCGTTTTGGTGTGGATCTTCTCGCTGTATCGCGCCAAGGAAGGCGGTTGAGAGCTCGGATTGGTGATATCCGGTTGCGGTCGGGAGACACCTTGTTGTTACATGGGCAGCCGGAAGAGATGTCTGAAATCTTGACTGAGCTTGGATGCCTCCCACTGGCTGAGAGACACATAAGACTGGGCAAGCCGCGACGTGCGCTGTCTGCTATCATCATCTTTGGAGCGGCACTAGCAGCTACGGCAATAGGTCTGCTACCCATTCAGGTTTCCTTTGTACTTGCTGCTGTTGGCATGGTTGTATTGGGATTTGTGTCTCCCGACGAAGCTTACAAGAGCATCAACTGGTCTGTCATAGTTCTACTCGCTGCCATGATCCCAGTCGGACACGCACTGGAAACCACAGGAGGTGCACAGTTAATTGGTGACATGTTTCTAGAGGTAGGAGGAATTCTGCCTCCTGCTGCATTCATCGTCATTCTGATGGTGGCGACTATGCTTCTGTCATGTGCCGTGGATAACACCGCTGCAGTAGTTTTGATGGCTCCCATAGGTGTAAGCATTGCATTGGCATTAGGTGTATCGATAGACTCTTTTCTAATGGCGGTGTCCATTGGAGGTTCAAGCGCTTTCCTAACACCCATCGCGGATCAGTCCCATGCTTTAGTTATGGGGCCAGGGGGTTACAGATTCACTGACTACTTACGGCTAGGTCTTCCTCTGCAGATCATCATTTCCCTGTTAGCAACTCCACTAATCCTGTGGTTTTGGCCTCTTTAGACAAGTTTCTTGCAGTCCGCTTCAACTGGCAGGTCTTGATTAGGAATGTGAAAGGTAGAATGGTGCTCACTCTTTGGATAGAACGAGTGGCAATCTGTGTTTCGCTTGCGAACCAGCCCGAATTGTTGTTGGCAGACGAAGTTACTGGAGAGCTGGATACTGAGACTGCAGCTATAGTCATGGACGCTTTGCGAAAGACAAACCGTGAATTCGGTACAACGATTGTCAACGTCACGCATAACCCACGGGTAGCGGAATATGCTGATAGGATTCTGAGGATCAGAGACGGCCTAATCGAGGGGCAGAAACACACTCTGTACGGGGATATAACAGAGATCGATGCGAAAGGAAGAATGGTGATTCCTGAGGCCGTGAGGCGCATGGCGGGTCTTGAGAAGCGAGTCGTACTCAAGGCGACATCTGAAGGCCTCCTGGTAAGACCACTTGAAATGGACGAGGAGAACGAAGAGTAGCTGGGTCTTTGTTTGTGGCTGACACGTAGATGAGTAGAAAGTGCTCAAAGACCGCTATTTCTGTTCGAGATATCCCATCCTTCTAGCAAACAGCACGTACACGCCTACAAGGGCAATGGCTACTCCTATACCGATGATCGGGTGGGTGATATTGGGATTATCCAAGGGGCCGTTTTCAACCCGAACCATCCCAAGCCAGAACGGATCTCCGCTTTCACCAAGAATGTCAGTGGCAACAATAGAGAGATTGTACCACCCATTTGGGTACTCATATGTGTGCCAGACAATACTAATATCCACATCACAGGTATTTGTTTCGGAAAAAAACTGTTCGCTGGCTACTGTTCCGTTAAGAAGCAGTTCCGCTTTCTGTATAGGAAAGCAATCGTCTGCCGCGCCCGCATCTATTAGCACATTTCCATGTACAGATCCGCTAAGACGAAAGGCATGTACATAAGGGGGGTTCGTATTTTTCCGTATGTCAATTCTCAATGTTGCCTCTCCCATCATGTAAGGGGTATCTGGAGCTTTTGAGAAGTACACATACCATTGGGCTTGTTTTGGTGCTGTGAAATTCCAATAGTAATGACGTTCTTCGTTACTGGAGTAGTTGCTCTCCTGGTATGTTTTATTGGCAGTTCCACCGTGCTGTAAGCGGTAATGATTAGCCTGGTCAACTATAAAAGACTGAACGCCTTTGCCTGCGATAATATCGAAAAAGCAGGCCATAGATTCTTTCGCTCCCAGTGTAATATTGTACCAAATGCTTTCACCTGCACCAAGCTGAACGTGATTCTGAATCATTACGTCTGCATGGACTGGTTGAGAAGTTTGGGCAGAGATAGTAGGAAAGATGAGTAGTAACAAGGTGCTACATACTGCAAGTATTCTCATGCCCATTTGACCACCGTAAACGAATGCACCTTTTGAACTTATAAGCCTTCCAACGATTCCTCTGAGTAGGGGGCTTTTACCCAGAATACGTGATGAATATCTTTGAGTCATGCCGGTTTAGAGCTTTGCTTCGCGTCTTGTCCCAACTTTCACTTCAATATCCACCTCTAATCGAGGAACTGCTGATAGCTGACCTCCACACGGATTGTGAGCGTGCAGTCTGTTTCATTGGTTCCTTCTTCGAAGAACTGCACCGCCCACGTATAGTTGCCATAATTGTCACCGATATTATAAAATCCTCCTCCTGCAGACGGGGCATCCCGGGTGATGTGAACGCTTGTTCCACTTATAGCTTGGGCCTTTGCTTCATCATCTAAATTCCTGAAGTAGTCTAGGGTACATGGCAATGCGCCGGCTTTTGCGCTGAGAGGTTCAGGACAATTCCCCCAATTGATGATAGTGGCCAGAACTTCCACGGCGTTATCTCTTCCGCTCGGTGGTTTGGGAATCTCTACTTGGCCACAAAGCCATTCTCCTAGCTCAATCATGATACCGTCCGCCGGGCTCGCATATAGCACGCCTTCGCTGCCATTATTCTCAGTGGGGACATCGTACATACCAACAAGTGGAATCACCAGCCACAAAATCACGAATCCAATAACTGCTCCCTGTCGTTGCTGCTGAAGCTTCTTCCGCAATTCCTTCAGAGATCGTCCCATGTGTTGCACTTTCGTCTCTTCATCTTCAGGTTCTGTTTCTTCCCTGTCATTCAAGAATCTCTCTGTTTCGAGGAACCAGCGCTTCACATTCTCTCGAAACAGGGGGACGGTTCCACCATTGAATAGAAATGAAATCCCCAGCAAGACCGCTAGAGGAACTATGAGATCGCCAAGGTTTACCGCAATGCTCATTTGATATATCATTTGACTTTCGTTCATGAATTCGTGGCGAGATAGCAGGACAGCTAGGAATCTGAACATATGGTAGAACCCGTACAACGACTGCTCGCCATGTGCTGCTGGGGTTTGGGGAGTTGGACCAAAGTATAGCCCTGGCATAACACATACTGCGGTATTAAAGAAAACAGCACCTCTCCAATCATCAATCAATGTTGTGGAAAAAGCAACTATGGAGCTAAGTATCCATGAGAGAACAAGAGCAGATACCAGTGCAACTGGAAAATCCCAGAGTATGACGAAGAAATCGAGGTTGGGAATGACCTGCGCGGCCATAACGAACGATACGAAAATCAATCCAGCGTACAGGAAGAAGCTCATTGCAAACAGGGCAAATAGCCGCACGACGAAAACCAGGAATGGACGATGATCAGCAGCAATTACCCGCGATAGCAAAGCCCGCGACTTCTCTGTGGCGAACAACAAAACGGCCGCCAGTGAGAATGGAATTCCATGAAGGAGAATAGTGGCAGATAGGTTTGTAGCATAGAATAATGCACCGAAATACCCTGTACCCGTTAGGATAGGAGATAGCAATGCCACAGCGAAACTCGCTATAGATGCAATAATCCATACTCCACATAATCTTGGCGAGATTTTCACGGTTTCTGCAATTCCCATATTGGATTCGACTTGTCGAGAGGTCATACCTGTAGAAACCCTCCTAACCGGCATGACTTGGTGTTAGCCGGCAGAACTTATAATTTATTTGGTATTATTAAGTTAGATACCCATACCTACACTAATCGACAGACTGGTATGAAGAATAATAAAAATAGTTCACTTTCAATGCCCTTAGAGGGAGATTTGAAACTTCTTCTTCGCAGAACGACGGGGTTTTCCGTTTGAATTACACGGTTCCCCCAATCGAATCAATGAATAATATCACCTCGTGGAGGATTCAAAGAACCTGAATCTTCAATTTTCCGGATTATTTGTTTCAGTATTTCATGTCCAATCAATAGGAATTGTGTTGGTACATTAGAGTATTGATGAATCAATGCGATGTTCTCTTTATAAAAACTTGAACTATACTCCCAAGAATTCTGATGATTCAGGCTTTCACCTTGACACCTAAGTTGATATGACTAGAAAAAGCTGAAGTTTATACATGAGTATGATCAATAATTACTGTTAATTGTTAAAAAAGAAAGGAGCTGCCCTTTGGCACCTCCAGACCATGTTGTATTACTGGCTATTCAGGAGTATCGGAAGTCCACATAATTCGGTTCACTATCAGTAAAGCCGGGTCTGAATGGTCAGTGCGCGCAGTCACCCTGACTTTCCTGCAATTATAGTGGATATAGACCTTTAGTGCGACAGCAAAGTAGTATGTATGTCCATATGTTAGATCCGTCGTGAATATCTCTGTATTGGATTCATCATCCAATTCCTGCTCTATGTCATCCCATTCCTGAGATTGTTGCGATTTCTTCCAAGCCACTGCTTCTCCCAGTTTGTCACCATCAGCATCAAAAAGATAGAAAACGATTGATAACGTTACCTTAGCGTTATCTGCTGTTTGAAGCCGATAGTCGATATCCCAATTGGCATAAAAAGCCCAGTTAGCGGTCCATGACTGACTCATCGTCTCAGATCCTGAAACCCAAGCCGCGGACCAAGTCCCACCCCAATACAAATATGGGAAGTACAGACGATTAACTTTAATCTTGCATTTGCCTGAGCTAGCTTGGGCGGTTACAACAGCGAAACTCGATGCATTCTTCGTATCCGATCCAGCATATGGTGCCGTGTCTTCCCCATAGAAAGAAGCGCTAACACCCGAAATCTGTGCACCAAATACTATTGCCAACAAAACGAATACCAATGCCAATGTCCTCTTTTTCATGAGGTTATTTCACCTCCTTCCACTTGTGTGACTTGCGTCACCATCTAGGAAAGGGGTACGGCGCATATAAACAATTAGAGTGCTGTGTCCATTTCGGGCTCTACGAGAATGCTCTTAGAATGGCTCCACAGAACACAGGAAGGGGCACGAATGACAAATTATCATAATAGCAGGTCTCATGACGGTATTCTATAATGAACGTCAAGAACAAGACAGAATACAGTCTGTAATCGTAACAAATGGACAAATCACATCTGTAGAGTGTACACGTACTACCGAGTATGGCAAATACAATCAATGGTGTACTTAACCATGGTCCTAGCTGTCGTGACATTGCTGCCGGTCTATGGTTATCCCAACTGAACACACATTGGGCACCTGCGTCTTCAAATGCCTGAGCTATATTTGTATCCTTATCTACCCACGGAAATGGCCATATCGTTGGGTGGTTGTTGGCAGCCGTACTCAGATTCCCGTCCATGAAGGCCTCCCATGCCACGTTCCACCCTTCTAGCAGCTCCGGGTCGCTACGCAACTCTTCTTCGATGGTCTCAAAGAGCAGCGGTACGCCAAAGGTCCCGTAGGCGAGCTTGTTGATCATCAGGCAACCCCCCGCTACAACGTTTACGGCGAACCCTATAGCCGCGCCCATCGAATTTCCAAAGGTCGTTGTGCTGGCCTATCCGGCCGTGCTTTATTGTGGAGTACTTCCTACTAGATGCATCTGGTCATGGTTGTTGATAATTCGAAATGTAGCAGTAACATGGTTGCACATTGTTTCTTGACCAGTGGAGTTCGAATCGGAGTGTCGTTTTCTCCAAGGAGTATCCGATTCTGATTGATTATTCTATTGTTTCTTCCAATATGTCAATGAATTCTTCGAATTGTTTCATGCCCTTTTCCCAGAACTTCTTGGATAATATGTCGAAGCCAAGTTCCTCTGCAAGCTCAGCAGGCGATTTGCTCGACCCTGCAGCAAGTAATGCCTTCAGCTTTGGAACGAACTCGTCACCCTGCTCTTTATACAGTCGATAGAGGGCATACACGAACAATTGAGCGAAAATGTATGGGTAATTGTAGAATCTATACCGCGGGATAAAGTAGTGTATTTTCATAGCCCACTCCCATCGCATTTCTGGTAGCCATTCTACCGCGTCACCGTAGATTTTGTCTCTTGCATCTGTCCACAATGCGGCCACGGTATCGCCATCAAGGAACTTGCCTTTATCGATCGTGTCATACATGCTTTTCTCAAAGAAGACACGTGCCGAAACCTGAAACGCGGCCATTCCGAATTCATCAAGAATGGTAGCGAGAACAGCCTGTTTCTGTTCCTTAGATTTGGCTTCTCTTAGCAGACGCTCGGTAAGCAACAACTCCCCGAAGATGCTGCCACACTCAGCAATGCAGCTACCAACTTCACAATTCGACGGTTTCTGCTCTCGTGCCATCAGGTAATCATGCACAGCATGTCCATTCTCGTGAGCAAGCGTGTAGAGGTTCCCCATCCGTTTGTTATAACTGAGTAGAATGTACGCACTTTTGCCTGCGAGCCAAGAAGCACAGAAGGCACCTGATCGCTTACCTTCCCTCACTTCAGCATCGATATGCCGGTTCTCAAACATTTCATCTACCCAGGACCCAATCTGCTCGTCGAAAGAGCTGTAGGCCCCAACAACTTCATTGCGCGCTTCTTGCCAGGAGTATTCCTTCTCGGGCGCGTCTGGCAACGGTGCGACGATATCCCAGTTGCCAAGTTTGTCGAGCCCCATGATTTTCGCTTTGAGTCGTAGGTATCTCCGGTAGATGTCCACACTGTTTTCTATCGTGTCCATAAGGGAGTCAACAGCTTCTTTCTCTATGTCATTAGCAATGAGGCTCTGCGTCATTGGCGAAGGATAGTCACGGATGTCGCACATCTCAAGATGATCAGAACATACTGCACGAATTGCACTGGCCCAAATGATTTCATCTTCGCCCAGATTGTCATAGACGATTTGGTTGGCTTGTTTCCTCAGATCACGGTCTGGATCTTCATAGAGCCCAATTATCTCGCCGTAGGACATGGTGTTCTTTTCGCCATCAACTTCGATTTCGAATTTTCGAGTGGATAGCCAGTCGCCCTGCAATTGCTGCCATGCATCGATACCGTTCTTATCCTTCGTGATGATGAGCTGCTCTTTCTCCTCGGAGAGCATGTATGGTACTTCACGCTTAATCTTCTCGAGATAATGCTGATACTCTGATACCTCGGGTGCATTTACGATATCAGGATTCTTGCTCAGCAGCTTGCCAAGCTCAATATCCTTGAATGCGAGGGCTTGCCTGAACTTCATTCTGGCCCTTCGAGCAGCATCATTGAGCTGTTTCGATATCGCATCTGTAGAATCAGCAGCATACCGCAAACTGGCGAACATGCCTGGCCCTTCATGCTTCAGGACCAATTCATCGTACTTTTCGAGCATTTCAACCAGTTCTTGGGCATTCATATCTTCGATTTTTCCGCGGTACTTGTCACGGAATGCTTCTGCGTCTGAGACTGCTTTCTTCAGTTGTTTCTCAATCTTCCCAGGCCAATCTGGTTCCTCTTGGAGACCTTCAACTTGGATTTCAGTTGGCTCCAGTAACTGAAAAAGATCCCAAATCATCTCTTCTTTGGACATGGCAATTCGCCATTTTCAGGTTCAGGCTACATCTCTTATGAAGCCATCGAAAGGTTGTACTTGCCGCATTGTGGATGTTCTCACTCTGATGCATTTCTCTCGGACTCTCCCCTGTATTTGCTCTCCTCGAAAGAGAGAAAGATGAGGACAAAACACATCGAGATTCCAACCCCAACCACAACGATGTTTACAATTGTTCCAAATGCACGGCTGGGTTCAGACAATAGCAGTTGAACTTGCCAGTATGCAAGTACAAGAAGTAAGCAAATACAGAGCAACCAAAACACAGGCCCACGATCCATAAGCCACTTTCTAAGATCAAATCCGAAGACACGGGGCGCTACCAGCCGGAAGAACATGTACAAGAAAAAAGTGACTGCAGTGATTACAAATAACAGGATTGCATCCATTCCATCACAGCGTTCATAGAGTCTCCCTGCCATTTTATTAGCATATCGTACAATCTCACTCCAATGCGATATGTTCTCTAATCTTCTTCCAGGAGTGTTTTCTTTCGTCTGGGTTTCTGGCTTCTTCTGAACAGGACAATCGCAACTGCAATTAGAATCGTAGAAGCAGCCGCAACCGCTATACCGACTAGTGATTGAATTGACTGAATGCCTCGCCCGATTTCAAATGGACCAACAAGCGTTTCAGAGGAGAATGCATGAAAAGAAAACACTCCGCTCTCATTTCTATATGCTCCATGAACAGCCAAGCTGAAGTATGATTCTTTGCCACTCTGACTTCCAGTCATTCTGAATATGTGACTCATTTCAGCACTTGAAGAACCAGTTGCAATAGGTGAAACCTCATAATCGCGTATTGCAGCCAAAACAAGATCTGTTGAATCCACCTCTGAGGTATGAACGAACAAGGCAACCCGTGTGATATTGACTTCACTGATGTTTTCTTGGAACGGTGTTACTTCGATACTAACATTGACTGTTTCATTGAAGGGTGTGACCCATGGTGTATCTGCTTCTATGCTCACAGCCACACTCACTCCATCATCTGAATACGTAACTGGGTCGAATTGCGTTGCAGGCATGAGCAACAGATACCCTGTCACGGCCAACCAGAGGAACACCGATAATTTTCTCACTTTGCATCACCTACAATATCATCTATTTTGTAACGATGTCGTTGAGCCAATCCAGAACTTGTGAGTAGGCGTCGATTCGATTCTTGAGTTTAGACAAACCATGCCCTTCATCGGGATACCGCAGGAGCTCAACTGGAATTCCCTTGGCTTTGACCTCTTCGTAGATTTGAATAGACTCAGACAGCGGAACGCGCTCATCATTCTCTCCCTGAATTATGAAAAGCGGGCATTCGATTTTGTCGACCTTGTGTATTGGAGAGATCTGCTCTAGTATCTCTCTATCGTCTTCGAGACTTCCGTATTCTGCCTCTCTAAGGCTTCTCCTCCAATCTGCAGTGTTCTCCAAGAAGGTCACAAAGTTGCTTATTCCAACGATGTCCACCGCAGCAGTCCACAAATCCGGGTATTCAGTGATTGAAGAAAGCACTGCAAAACCTCCATAGCTCCCGCCATAGATTATCAATTTGTCACCGTTGATTGATTCCACATCGGTCTTGAGATGCGAAGCAAGTTGCTGGATGTCATGTGTAGAATCCAATCGCTTTTCCACGTTATCAAGATCCATGTATTTTCGACCATATCCAGTGCTACCCCTTATGTTAGGAGCAATCACCGCATATCCAGAAGACAGCATAAATTGTATAACGGGGCTGAAACCAGGTCGAATTTGAGATTCGGGACCACCGTGGATAACCAAAATCGCTGGCCATCCATTCTCAGGCATTTGACCTTCTGGGAGATATCGGAAATAAGGAACCGTCAGCGTATCGAAGCTTTCGTAATTTTCAAGTGATGCATCTACGAATGAATTGGGGTCGAGCCCGGCGGTATTGACATCAGTTGCTTTCCATGCAAGACGATCATCTAGTTCCACAACCCAGACATTGGTAGGCTTATTTGGTGCACTCAAGGTCAATGCAAGATAATCTCCATCGGGAGAAACGCTCAGCCCACTCAGGAACGACCGTGCATCTCCTGACTCCACGACTCCCTTCAATGGAGGATTTATTCGTTCTAGGTCCTCAATAGAACCATCTTTCTGGAACTTCCCGCGGTAGATCTCGCTGTAACCTTCCACATTTTCTGTGAAATACGTGAAAGGATCCCCGTTAGCATACGCAATTTCCTCTACTTCATGTTCAAGTGGAGGATCTGTGTCTTCTATAAGCTTGAATGTTCCATGTAGACTTAGAACCCCCAGACGTCTCTTGTCAGACTCCAAATCGCTCATGACCACGAGGGTATCAGAATCAATCCATCTGGCTGATTCCCAACGTACGCTTTTGCCCTTTGACAGCTCACCTGTCAGGCTACGTACAGTTTCCTCTTCGGTATCGAGGAGAAGCAGCTCTTGATCCACATTTCCACGATACTTATCCAGAATCACTTTCGAATCATCAGGTGAGGGAGTTCTGGGTATCACTATGCCTTCATCTGGCTTGAAAAGAAGCTCTGGTTCAGATGATGAGAGCGGAATCCTTCTTCTGTAGATATCCAACCGAGATTTGTCTTCAATGTTAGCAATGTAGTAGATGGCGTTTTCCGTTGCGTGAGCGAATTCATGCTTTGCCTCCAAATCATCTGAAATCCACTGCATATCATAGCCATCGATAAGCCCAAACTGAAAATTCTCATCACCGCCATAGTCTCTTGCAAACATCAGGGTTCCATCACTAAGATAGTGGGGGTCCGTACATCGATCATCTTCAAAGGTCAAACGAGTAGGCCATAGGGGTTTCCCGCGTGTAATATCCGCAGTATAGATTTGATAGAATCCAGGAGCATTGTATGCAAAAGCAATCCGCTTCTTGTCTGGGTGCCATACAGCACCACCAGCAGTCTCAACAGCAAGATACCGTTCGAAAGAGCTTCCAGAAGGCATGTCATGATAATTGTCTGAAAAGGGCTTTGAGTGTTGTGATTCTAGAAGTTTCGTTCCCGAAATGTCTCGATTTGTGATTTGACTTCACGCAACCCTTATTTCTCAGAATTGCATATACCTAACCGGAGATTGTGTGAAATGGGCGAAGGTGTTTCGGAAGGTAGGGGATTCTACATTTCTCCTCCGCGACTTGCAACCACAAACTTCGTAGTTCTTTTTCTCATAGCATTATTCAAGTCCGAACTGGTCCTCAGCATTTGGAGAATGGCTCTCTTTGTAATCGGCTTAGGCTTAACAGCTGCGTTCATCTATTCACTTTTCAAGACCTATCAGATTCCGCAGACTCGAATGGCCCCAGAAGAAGTTAATCTCTTGATTATGTATGGTCCCTTTGCCACCGTCAGACATCCCAACTTCACTGGCATCCTCCTGATGAATATCGCCTTTTTCTGCTTCTTTCCAACAATCTGGCTTCTTCCGTTCATTTTCCTGTTCTCTGTAGTATGGCATCATGAAGCCAAATATGAGGAATCAGTTCTTACCGAAAAGTTCGGCGAGAAATACAAGGAGTACATGGAACAAACGGGCATGTATCTTCCGAAACTAGAATAGACAATGCAAAAGCTTCAGGAAGTAATCTAAATCTGGTATAAACGGGGGCAGACCTATGTCCTCACAAAGGGTATATCGAAAAACTGCATACTTTACCTGAAAATTGAATTCTAAGGAGGGGTGATAACAATGCGATATGTAGGTCATGATCTCTGTCTTTCTCATCTTTCATTTCCCAGCAGAGAATCCGTGAAACAATTGATGGTTGGTTGGAAACTGAGGAGGAAAGCGATTACGAGCACGAGGAAAAGCATTCTCAAATATCATTTTGAGGAAATTATGGCTGAATTCATTGATGCAAACTAGAATAGCCTATGGCATTCTGACATGTATAGGAATTATTTACTTGGGACTATATACTGACTCTTAGTCATTGTCAGCTTTGGAAATTGTCACTATGTTTCTCGTTATTATTTTTGCAATTCGTCTATACCGCTTTTCGCCATTCCCAGACAAGGCAATCATCAAAATAGAGATTAGACGATCAGAATTAGAGCTTTCTTTGGATGCGTCAGACAATGATGTTGCTGAAAGAGATTTTGATTCCATCATAGAAACACTGGAAACCAATTTGTCAGATTCTGGATCCTTTTCCAGCTGAGATCCATCCCGCTTCTGAAGCCTTGGAAGGACTGGATTGTTTTCGACGGAGGAAATCTAGTAGAGAGGGCGCTACAATAGGAAGCTCTATCTTGTTGTCTATTTTCATGTCCTTCTACTGGTGGCAACGTTGAATCTACCTATAATCATCGTACACGGCGGAGCAGGAAAATGGAAAGATGAACGCATACCAGTTGGACTTGAAGAAGTCCAGAAAGCTGCGAAAGTCGGATTCAAAATCCTGCAGAACGGAGGTACGGCACTTGATGCAGCAGAGGGTTGTACAGTATACATGGAAAGCTGTGGAAATCTAAACGCAGGGATAGGAGCTCGGAAAACTATTGATGGAATCAGAGAACTCGATGCTATGATCATAGATGGATCAAAACTCGAATCAGGAGCAGTCATGGCGGTAAAAGGTGTGCGTCATCCCACACCACTTGCTAGATATGTTATGGAAGAAACCAAGTACAATCAAATAGCTGGTGAAGGAGCAAGGCTGCTTTACCAAGAGATGATCAGTAAGGGATATCGAGAAGAAAGCGAACCCGGATATCCTGAGCCAAAAATCAAGGTAGAAGGAGGAGATACAGTTGGCTGTGTTGTTGTGGACAAAGAAGGAAAAATAGCTGCTACTTCATCAACCGGAGGTATTTCTGATAAGATTCCTGGGCGCGTTGGAGATTCACCGGTCTTTGGTGCTGGTGCATACGCCAATGATGTAGCCGGGGCCACCGCTACAGGTTATGGCGAACACATAGTCCGCGTCCAATTGACTAGGATGGCAGTGCTTTATATCGAACAAGGCATGGATGTACAAACAGCCTGTGATAAAGCTGTAAATCTGTTCGAAGAAAAAACAGGAAGTGAAGCAGGAGTTATCGCTGTGGACCGCGATGGAAATCATGGCTGGGCCCTAAATACCAAAGCAATGCCTTCTGTGGTTATTTCCGATTCGATTGATAACATGAAATCCGAAACCTTCTATGATCAAGAGCCAAATTCAAAGGAGTGATTAAGTAGAATGCCGAATTCCAAAGAGCTGGACGAATACATCAAGGGTGGAAAGGCCATTGTGTGGCCCAAGAGATTCGCCGTAACAAAAGCTGAAGAACCAAACTGCAGTTGTTTTGCAGTTATCCAAGATTATAATGAAATCACCCTCATTGTTGAAGAAAAGAAACTAGATACCGTTCCTGCCATCGAAGTTGAGCGTGGGTGGCGCATGATTACCTTCGATATGGTTCTACACTTTGGTGTTGTAGGCTTCTTGGCTCGGATAGCTCAAGCTCTTGCAGAAGCTGGAATACCCATCTTTACATTATCCGCTTACTCAACAGATCACATTCTCGTTAAGCAGGATAACCTTGACAAGGCAGTTTATGTTTTGGAATCTCTAGATTTGATTGTAACAGAACAAGAAGAGATGTAGATGTCAGATACCTTCTACTCCGAAGATGTTTCCTTCAGAAAGCGCTCTATAATTGATGAGTAATCGTTGTACGTACGGAGGCCGGGCAGTCTACCTACGGGTTCACCATTCTTGAAAACCACTACCATAGGAACTGATTGTACGCCAAACTGCTGTGCGGCACGCTGGTTTCTATCGATATCGATTTTGCCGATAAAAGCCTCGCCTTCATAGTCCTGAGCTAAGCGTTGAAATATCGGCGTTAGAGCCTTACAGGGACCACACCATTCTGCAAAGAAGTCAACTAAAGCAATGTTTGTTTTCTTGAGAGTTGACCAGAAATTTTGTTCTGTTAAATGTTCAACAGTCCCCTTTGCCAACGGCTCTCGAACTTCTGACTGTTGAGAACGACGGATGAGCTCTTGCATCTTCCGCTGTCTGATTTTGGCAAGTTCTTCATCTTCGGTCATTGTCTTCAACACCGCGTGTGCATCTGACTTGCACAACCGGTAAAAAGTCTTTGGAAAGTCCCCATTCCTCCCCAGAATTTCAAACCTGTGTCACATTCACGAGAAAAATTGCATCAAGATCAGTATATGAGGGGGTATTGAATACGAAGCAAATGACATATCTACCATTCATTTTGTTGAGTCCCCAGTTGTTATATGGCAATAACCATGCCAAAAGACTCAGGAAGAATTGAGAATGGCGGAAGGCGAGAGAATCTATTATGCCATGATACTTGCCTGCATGTTTTTCTGGGGCGGCAGCTGGGTATCAGGGAAGATCCTAGTAGATGTTGCTCCCCCGTTTACGATTGGTTTCTTTCGATTCTTGATTGCCTCTCTGCTTTTCGTGCCGCTCCTATTCCTAAAACGGAATTCTCTTGAGACAAATCTCTCCCGAAGAGACTACGGATATATCGTCTCTCTTGGACTCACAGGCATCTTCGGCTATGGTATTCTCTTTCTTACCGGTATGCGCTTCACAACGGCTGCGCAGGGTTCAATAATAGCTGGCGTAAATCCAGCTTCGGTCAGTCTCTGGGCACATATTATACACAAAGAGAAGCTAGGATCCAAGTGGCGCTATATTGGCTTCATTTTGAGCTTCCTCGGGATTGTATTTGTAATCGGGGTGCAATCCCTCATCAATTTCAGACTAGAGTATCTGATTGGCAACCTCATCATCTTGGGAGCGATGATCCTGTGGGGAATCTATTCCTCTATAGGCAAGTCTGCTATGAGGAACATGACCTCAATTCAGGCTACAGCGGGTGGAACGTTTGTAGGAACTGTGTTCTTCGCAGCAGGAGCCGTAGTTGAAGGTTTCTGGACTCTACCCGCTATGGTAGACCCTTTCTTCTGGTTACAAGTTGCGTTCCTAGGCATACTTGTGACATTTGTTAGTTTTCTATTCTACTTCCATGCAATCAAGAATCTGGGGGCTACGAGAACAAGTGTATTCATCAATCTAGTGCCCGTATTTGGCACAACTCTTTCTATTCTGCTTCTCCATGAACCAATCTATTGGACATTCATCGTAGGCTTGATTTTAGTTGTGATAGGTATTCTCATCATAAATTATCCCGAGACAGATAGAGAGCGAACATATCAAGCAGCTCTCACAACGCAAGACACATAATGCAGAATCAAATTCTTTCTTAGGTACCTGAAATACCGTTGAGGGTGCATCAAGCATGAATGCCTATGAAAAGCTGCTCAAAGAATACCAGGATATTGTTGTAATTGGTTCTGCTCAATCCGTAGTTCACTGGGACTTGGAAACGTACATGCCTCCAAAGGGCGTCAAGCAAAGGAGTGAGCAACTCGCATTGCTGAGCAGACTTGAACATAGAATGATAACCAGTGACAAAATAGGAAAGCTGCTGGATGAAGCAGAAAAAGACATTGAAGACATGTCTCAAGAGCAGAAACGAAATCTCCATCTTATTCGGAGAGAATACGACGAAGAAACTGCCTTGCCTGAAGAACTCGTAGGAGACTTGAGCAAGCAAAAAGCAATTTCAGTTGATACTTGGAAAAAGGCGAAGGCCAAGAAAGACTGGAGCGTATTCGAGCCCGAACTGAACAAGACGATAGATCTTTCCGTTGAGAAAGCTGAGATTCTGATGGATATCAAGGGCACAGAGTCGATTTATGACACAATGATCGACGACTTTGAAAAAGGAATGACGAAAGAGAAGATTGCATCGGTGTTCTCTGAACTCAGGAAGGGACTAGTTCCATTGACCCAGAAATGTGCAGATGTATCTTCTGATGTTAAAACAGATTTTCTCAAGAGAGAGGTACCAATTGAAATACAGAAGAAAATCGCTACGGATTTAGCGACAACCATTGGCTACGACACAACATCAGACGAAGCAGCAGGTCGAATAGACCCCACCGAGCATCCATTCACAACCGGTTACTATGACGATGTTAGGATCACTCTCAACTACAAAGAGAATAACCTGGTCGGGATGATGTATGCTGCTCTTCACGAAGGCGGCCACGCTCTCTATGAGCGCAATATGAATCCGGACTGGAAATATCAGCCTATAGGACAAGCTGCAAGCTTTGGAATCCATGAAAGCCAATCAAGGTTCATAGAGAACATGCTTGGCAGGTCACCAGAGTTTTTGGATTACTATTATCCTCGTTTGAATGAGCTCACAGATGATTTGTTCTCCGATATTGACAAGTCGAGGTTCGCCAAAGCTGTTAATCTCGTAGAACCCTCCAAGATAAGAATCGAGGCGGATGAAGTTACATACTCGCTTCACGTCATCATTCGTTTTGAGATTGAGAAAGCACTTTTCGGAGGAGAGGTTGAAATATCAGAGCTTCCCCAGGTCTGGAATGATAAATACGACGAGTACCTCGGAGTCGAAGTCGCAAATGACTCAGAGGGTGTCATGCAAGATACTCATTGGGCCTCGGGCTACTATGGCTACTTCCCATCTTATGCACTAGGCAACGTCTACGATGGCATGTGGTTACAAAAGATAAACAAAGACATGCCCAAATGGCAGAAAAACCTAACTGAGGGCGAAGTGGTTCCAGTTGTTAACTGGCTAACCGAGAATGTACATCATTATGGTTCACTATATGATCCTGCAGACCTGATAGAGGAAGTCGTTGGAGAGAAACCGAAGGCAAAGCCATTTCTGAGTTACTTAGATGAGAAATATGCTTCCATATTCGGCTTTTGACACAAGAAGAATCAAGGCATCACCATGTGGAATATTGAGTCGTTTGAGGTTCAATCTGCGCGGCCTTGAATATGAGAGCACATGCCGCACCAGCTACCAGACCACCAAGATGTGCGAAATAGGCTGTGGCTGATGTGTCCCATAAAAGGAAACCAAACACAAGTTGCATGACTGCGAAATACAATACATATCTTCTTGCACTCAGTCTCACCAAGAAATATCCCAGAAGGACTCTCAGTTGACGTCTGGGAAAGAGCAAACCGTATACCGCTATGAGACCAGCTATCGCTCCTGATGCACCAAGTGTAGGTATGGTCAGCGAAGCAGGAGCAAAAAATGAAAACAGAGCATGAAGGAGAGTTCCAACAACTCCAGACACAAGATAAGTAAATAGGAAGTACCAATGACCCAGAGAGCTCTCACAATCGTCAGCAACTACATAGAAGAATAGCATGTTGAAGAAGATGTGAGTTGGACCTCCGTGCATAAACATCGAAGTAAAGATCGTCCAGAGCTTCTGTCCAGCGAAGAACTCTGCTGGAACAAATGCCCATTCAAGTAGAAAATTGTCATCAAGCAACTGCAGCACAAACATGACTACATTCAGAAGGATAATCACTATCGATACATACTGTTTCTTGAACGGAACCTGGTCATCTCGCACTTCCCATGCCATTTTTCTCATCCAGCTGTTGTTGATAACCGCAACTCGTAAGCATCCCTCTTTAACAGTTCGATTTACAGAGACTCTTGTTTTCTCAAAGTTTCAAGAAATGCGCTAAGCCATGGACATGCTCGGCGCTACGATTGGTGACTACGATTATGACGGTTTAGATGACCGGGATGAGATTGAACTAGGTACAGACATCCATAACGTCGACACGGACTGCGATAATCTGAATGATGCTTTTGAAGTAAAGATTGTCACTGAGCCGCTCGATCCAAGTGATTATCCCGGTGCTCAAACCGCAACTACCACAACAAGCACTACTTCGCCTCTTCCAGATGAGCTCCGGTCAATTATGCTCGCCCTTGTCATTGGTGATGTTGGTATTAGAGCAGTTGTTGTGGTAATCTTCGTTTTGACAAGGCGACGCATGAGCTCCTAAGAGCGTCGAGGGAGCGAAGATAAAAGGAGTTCACACCAAAGAGAGTCCAGTTGCCAATTCCTCTCATGCTTTTCTAATTCAAAGCGGGTTATAGTCCTATGCCGTAAGATGAATTCCTTTTCCAACAATCTCACGTGCAACGAAACTACTCGAATCGCTCAGGAGGGTATTGAACTCGCTTTCTCGATAGATATGCAATTCGAAGGTCAAACCAAGTTTGAGATCTTGGACTCGTTCCATGATATCAACCTGCATCAATTCTGTTTCATCAGACAGAACTACACAAAGGTCAACGTCACTGTGGTGCATAAACTCATCATTAACGTAAGACCCAAACAGCCAGATGTTTTCTACAGCATCTAGCTCGCTTAGATGCTCTGCTGCTTGTTTGGTCTTCCTCATCACTTCATCTTTGGCTTTTGGCCAGAACACTTTCACAGAATCTGATAATTTCTCGCGCAGCTTTTGTTGCCTCCTGTGCTTCTTTCTTGTCAAAGGCCTCTCTTGGGGTTCCCGCTGGAAGACCATTTGGATATCTTGCAGGTATGTAAAGACGGTCCAATTCACGTGCATATGATAGGATTTGATCGTTTGGATTAATCTCGTCAGGCAGCTTGTCCAACAACTGAGCAATCGAATGACCCCAAGCCTCTGCACCCAATGACCGAAAAATCGCTTTCACAGCCATCTCTGCAGATTGCTGGGCGGCAAAACATGCCCAATCGTAGTGTTCGAGGTCTATACTATCCTCGGCATGTTCAAGGTCGGATTTGGCTTGTTTCATCCAGTCCTCAGCTCGCCTCAATCCAGATACCTCATTTGCCAGTTACGATTATTGCTTATCAATTCTTACAATAGGGGGGAATGGCTCTGCGTTCCCATACATTCATACAATTTTCTTAATACCTGAGGCAAACTTCTACAAAGAATGACTGCTGATGAATCTCTACCCAAAAAAGGAAAAACCTGTTTTGGTTGCTCTTTGGTTGTTTTTTTCTTCATTCTTATAACCGCGCTTGATTTGCTACCAATCTTCAACGTACAGGGCACGGATCCGGGCGAAGGAGGTCACGAAGCTTCTGCGCTGACTATTGGTATTGGAATTGCACTATTCTTTGGCCTCGTCGCCATTCTCTATGCAGGTAAGAAATCCAGTAGCTAAGGTTTTTCAAATGCTGGCGGAACAGTCCATCCATCAATTGCATAGATTTCATCCATTGCCAAACAGAGCATGCTACCACTGCGTTTTATACTACAACATGGCTTCTCTCCGATGACTTCCTTTTTTTGCGGTGAGTTATCACGACCGCAGAAACTCTGAGTATGTAAGTAAATGGAAAACCCCTTGATCTACTATGAGTTACGTGAGTTCTGGGCCTGTCTCTTCCCTTTCATGTTTCAATTTCATTTTTCCTTTTTCAGATACTTTATTTACGTAATTAGCTATTGTTAATAAAGGCGTATGACCATGGGCAATGAGATTAGAGAAGTGAAATGGAAGAAGAGAAGTCGTTCCACCCAAGAAGGAGCAGGAGTACTTGTAAGACGTGCCATAGGGCATCAAGATACTGATGAACTAGATCCATTTCTTCTGTTAGATGAGTTCGGTTCAGAAAGCAAGGGCGATTACGACGCGGGTTTCCCCTCACATCCGCACCGAGGGTTTGAGACTGTGACATACATGCTGGAGGGGAAGGTCGAACATGAAGATAGCACGGGACGAAGTGGGATTATCGGGCCCGGCGATATTCAGTGGATGACAGCAGGTAGCGGAATTATTCATTCAGAAATGCCACAAACGGAGAATGGAGGATTAAGGGGGTTACAGCTCTGGGTGAATCTTCCAGCCGAGAAGAAGATGACACAACCCACATATCGAGGCTATGACAGAAGTTCAATTCCCGAAGTAGAACCGTCAGAAGGTGTTAAAGTAAAAGTAATAGCTGGAACGGTATCTGACGTGGAAGGACCAATTCAGGATATTGCTATTAGACCCGAATATTTGGATGTGACAATGCAACCTGAATCCGAGTTCCGGCACACAGTTCCAGAAAAGCATACAGCTTTTGCCTACATGCTCGATGGCGAAGCTGAGTTTGGGAAGAAAAGAAAAAAGGCGTCTGCTCGTGAATTGGTGGTTCTTGAAACAGGAACAAAAGTATTGGTTAGAACCGATGAAGGTCTTACTCGTTTCATACTGGCTTCCGGAAAACCTCTTGGAGAACCAGTAGCTTGGCGTGGTTCTGTTGTGATGAACACACAAGAGGAAGTCCGGCAAGCATTCAGTGAGGTGAGGAATGGTACCTTTGTCAAGGCTCAATGAATGAGATGGCAGTGTTATCTTCCATCGATTCCAGGAATAACCGTTGTATTTTTCAACTGGAATAACATTCAGCATTACGACCAATATGTGTAAGCTATGGATGACCAAACCCAGCAATTCGTTACAAGTGAATTACTTTGCAATAGCTGGATTCGAGCCGCCAATAGATGAACTAGGAAACGCTCTGACCGATTTGGATTACGAGATTAGAACTAGCTTTTCATCCGATAAGGCTGATCTGACGAGAATCGTTAAGGAAGACAGCGGGATTCTGCTGCATGATTCAATAGGCGGTGGAGAAAGGTACCTAACAGGAATTGCCTTGCCACTTGCATCTAACATCCCCCAGCTCAGACGAAGCTGGAAGATCTATAGAGCCGCAGCCATTATTTTCGTTATATACATAGGAGCCTTGCTTGGTGTTGCTCTTGCTGGACTGGGCGTTCGGGGAGGTCCTAGACCATATCTGCTTGAATGGCTTACAGATAGCTGGATTCCTCTCGCTGGTGTAGGCATTCTGCTCTTGGTAGTGTCGTACTACTTCGCATTCAAATTCAATCAAATCAGTTTGCCAGATAGAAATCATGCTGCTGCTGAGATGGTTCGTTCTGATTTGGAGCATGTTCTCAGCACAATCTGCTCAGAATTTGAAGGCGAGATGCTTTCCGGAACAGAAAAGGCATATACGCCATGGTATGATATTCCTAGCATTTTGCCAGATTCGGCTTTCGAGGCATTCGATCAGCTGATTGAAGTAGTAGAGGGGCTAGACAAAATCGATGGGACTATCCTAGATATCAACCAGGCTGAAATCCCACAAGACACCCTCCGAACGTACTAGGGAGCGGTTTCCGCACTCCAATCTCGGAATATTGCTTCAAATTCAATAACAGATACTATGTCAGAAATGAGAAAGCGCATAGTTTTTCTGGAACGCGTAAATAAGTAGTATCGTCCAAAATGTGCAAATTGTGGTTTACTGAGCCAAGCAAATCCTTAGGCCTGAATTACTTTGTAATCGAAGGGTCCAGATTCTATATGGACGAATTTCGCACAGTCTTGGCAAATCTCAAATATGATTGTCCTATCGACTTCATCTCAGCCGAAGATGGAGTCTGTCAAATCTCCAAGGACAATTGTGCTGTTCTGCTCCATACGCCAACAATTGGGGAAGAGAGATACATAGCCGGGCTCGTATCTCCAAATATAGATAATCCTGCCCCTCTTAGATGGAATACAAGACTACAAGGGTTCACTATCTGGCTCTTGACTGGGGACTTATGTATAATCACATTGATGATAGTCTTCGCAACGTTTTCTGGGACACAAGCGATGACGCAACTTGAAGAATTCTTTACGCAAAACATAGCCATTGTATTTGGAATACCTCTTTTCCTCTTTGGAGTACTCTCTTTGTTGATGTTTCTATTCAATAGATCAAATATACCAGAACAGAATCAGGAGGCTGCAGAAATGGTGCGTTCAGACTTGAAAGAATCTCTAGAACAACTCTGTTCTGAATTCCACACAGAGGAAATCGAAACCACGCAGGAGTTACCAAAAGAAATCGATCAAGCCTTAGAGAAACTCCTTTCAGCAGCTGATACTGTAGATAAACTCCCTACATCTATTTTGAATATAGATCTGCCACCAGCAGAAGACCGCGCATATCGTAGCTATGGGTGAAATATCATTTCGCTGCACAATTCTAGGCTGATAATCAACAATCACCCTTTTGTAGCAAGTACCTCATAGAAACCCTTCTCCTCATATGAAATGAGTTTCAGAATTTCAAACTCCAGACCTCTCAGTTTGTCCGACATTTCGTCAGGCATTCTAACGCAGAAAAAGCGATTTTCCGAAACAAAAATGCCATTTCCTTTGGAAATGAAATTCTCCTTTGTTTTCAAGTGAGTTGGGGAGAACTGACCGACCAGCAAGAAAGAGCCTGAACGTAGCTGGGCAACAGATTGGAAAAATCGTTTTTGATCGTTCCTACCGACATGCTGGCTAGTGTAGTAGTCTATGACGATATCGTACTCATTGAGGTGATATTCAAATTCCTGCAGAGAAACCTCTCTCAGATCAAACTGAGATTCAGGAATCTCTTCATTCGAAAACTTCGCTCTGCAAAGCTCAAGAGCTCTTTGTGAAATATCAATACCAGTAACCCGAAGTCCCTTCTTCAAAAAGGGAAGAGCGGCTTCACCAGTTCCTATTCCAATATCAAGCAGATGCATATCAGGTTCCGCATAATCCAGAAGAGCCTGTAGCCCTTTGAAATGAGAATATCCTCTAGGATACATCGAGCGCCAGATATCGCCCTGTCTGTTGTATGTCTCCTTCCATGATTCTTCTTGATTCGCTACCATACCCGGACCACCCAGAAAATGTCTGTTCTTTTGTTTTCAAAAAAAAAAGAATGGGGGTTCGGAAGATTCCAAGCCCCCAACTATCTTTTTCGTTCTAACTTACGTTCTATTACCCAACTATGGAGAATCCATCGAACGCAAGCGTTGGAACTTCTGCTCCGTATGGAACAAGAGTCTTGTCCTCGCCGATACGAATGAGATTGGCTAGGCCTTCGTAGAACTTGCCCGAGACGCTTGTTGATTTCAGTGGGCATTTCTTCTCCCCATCTTCGACAAGATAAACGTTATTGGCAACGACAGAGAACTCCCCGGTACTGACATTGGTATGGAACATGCCGATTGGTGGCTCTGTAATCAAAATCGCCTTCTCGTCGAATGACGAAACAACGTCCTCATGAGAGCCCTTGCCAGCAGCAACATCTAGGAACTTCATGGAAATCGAGGGAGGTGATTCGTATGGTGTTGATCCGCCAAATATTCCTCCACCGCGAGAGCTGTTGCCTGTAGAGCCGCTCCCGAACTGCCTGCCGTAGTAGGTATCGAACAAGAAGCTCTTCAGAACACCATCCTCGATTATGACATTCTTCTGCTGAGGATAGCCTTCTGCATCAATTGCTTCGGTACCCATGCCGGTTGGTTTCTGACCATCGTCAATTAGTGTGAAGTCCTCAGAAGCGATGGTATCGCCAATCATGTCACAAAGAGGTGATATCCCTTCAACAACAGGTCTACCAAGAGTAGCCTTACCAATGCTTGAAAGAAGATATGCAGCGGCGGCTCTAGGAGCCCATATGGTAGGCAATGTTGTCGTCTCATCCAACTTCTCTGCACCTAGCTGTTCGACTGCAGATTGAGCCGCATTCTTTCCAACACCTTCAGTCTCAAACAACCTCTCGCGTGCCCCATCGAAATCGTAGGCGGACTTCCGTTCTCCGTTTTGTATAGCAATCACTTGACCAACACAATAATTGGACACTGACCGGGTAGCAGCTTCCACGCCTAACGAGTTGACAACTGCGTAACCGCCCCAGCTTGCTTCAGCAGATCCGCCAACAACCTTTGCTCGTTCGTCAACGGACCCAGCTTCTTCCACAATGGATTCGCTGTGTTTGATTAAATCATCAACGCCCAGCTCAAGAATCGCTTCATCTGCAAGACCTTCCTTAGCAGGTTTCTTTGGTTCACAGAATCCCTCGAATTCCTCATCAGGGACAGCAGCCGTATCTGCTACTTCAAATGCTTCTTTCACACTCAGTTCTATTCGTTCCGGCTCAATTCCACTTGCGCAAGCAAAACCAACTTTCTTACCCTTGGCTGCACGAACAGCGTTTCCAGCAACGATGCCGTCCTTTGCGGACACGATACCCTGCTCGATTTCGGCTTCAGCACTACTATACCAGTACAAGTAGATTTCAAAATCGGCATCGTACTCCGATCGAGCATGCTTTAGGCCGGTATCGGCAAGAGATAGTAGTTCACTCTTCAAATCATCATAATTCATTGTCATCGTCATTTCCTCCTATCATGCTTCTCCTCCAAAGGTAACGCCATCCATGACTAGTTTCGGTCCGCCTAGGCCTGTTGGTAATGGATATTGATCGCCTTTGCCACACCCGCCAAAATAGCCAGAGTAAAGTTCCAGCTCCTTTGTAGCTCCTTCTACCTGCGACAGAAGCTGCAGGATGTTACCCGAAAGTGATACTTCTCGGAGCGGATACTGTATCTCGCCATCCTCAATCCAATACCCACGGATTGCTTTGAACAAGAAAGAGCCATCGCCAGAAACTTGGCCTCCTGAAGTCTGAATAGCATAGACTCCTTCGTCCACCATTTCAAGCGCCTCTTCCTCGGTCAAATCACCAGGCTCGAAGAAGGTGTTCGTCATTCTCGGAATTGGCGGGAAGACGAAATTAACTGCCCGAGCATTGCCAGTCGGCTTCTGACCTAGTTTCTCCGCAGTGCCTCGATTATGAAGGTAATGTGTGAGCACACCCTTGTCGAGTATCTTGGTCATGCTGCCTGGAATTCCTTGATCGTCGAAAGGTACCCATAAACCACCAAGCTCATCGATATCAGGTACGCCACCATCTACGATTGTAGCATGTTCAGTTCCTAACCTCTCATCCATTTTGCCGGTAAGCGGAGAGCCACCTGTGACAACGAAATCAGCCTCGCTTAGATGACCAAATGACTCATGTGCCAATACACCGACCAGATGGTTCTCAATCAAGGTCCGGAACTGACCTGCGGGACAAGCCTTTGCTTCTAGTTGCTCCTTGGCGATATCACCTGCAGTAGCGCCGATATCCTCTGGTGTTTGCCCGTCAGTTTCAAAGAATTCAAGGCCGAAAGTTCCACCATGTCCTTCGCGGCCCGTAACAAGATTCCCTGCATCTGTCCTCGAAGTTACACTACACCGCAAATCAGTAACTAGGAACTCCCAATCTACAATCGAGCCATCACTGTTTGTTAGTAGCTTCTGTCCAAATAGCTCACCGTATAGCCCTCTGACATTCTTCACCTTCTCACCGTGCTCACGTGCCGTTTCAACAGCTCTGTTCACCATATCGGTTTTGAAGCTTAGTTCTCTTTCGCTAGGGTGAATTTTTACAGATTTTGTATCAGAAGCAGATGACTTCACAGCTGGCCGCTCATCGAAAGGCAGTTTCAATTTTGCAGCTCCTGCTGAAGCCTTCGCCATCCGATAAGAACGCTCGGTTGCTTTTTCAAGATCCCCTTTCTCAAGAGAAGCAGTAAAGGAGAAACCAGAGACGCCTTCCACATAGCAAGTTACTGCAACGCCCCGCCGCGACTTGCTTTGGATCTCTTTCCAAGTGTCGTCTGTTCGATCAAGCGTTCGCAACGTGAGGTCTTCGTAACGAGCCTCGACAAAATCAGCACCCAGGTTTTCTCCCTTTTCTACACAGTGCTTTGTCGCATTTAACATATCCAAATAGCTCCAGTCTTGTATCAAATATACCCAATTCTCAAACTCTTACAGAGAAAGTAGGGCACATTCCGTTGGCTTTTGCAGCTACTTGGCCATTTTATATCTAACCTATTGCGTAAACGAACGATTGGTTAAGATTCTATCCTGATTCCTCGCTTTTCCGTCCTCTAGGCAACTCTACTAACCATGCAATAGCTGTCAGAATGCTAAGAACAGTCATGCCTACGGCACGACCGGAAGACACAATATTCAGGAATGGGTCAATGCGCCCGGTCTGGTAATAAGCAAACAGGTGAGGTAAAGACAGCACTGCAATAAGCGCGAGACCTGGAAAGAATATAACCTCCCACAGCTTTGGCCGGTCTTTCATGCTATATCTCCTCAGAATTTTATCAATTTTTCATAGTAATAAAACTTAGGGCATTCAAAAAACCATGCCGCTTAGCATACAGTACTCAGCAATAACCAAAATACCAATAAGTTCTGAAGCCAGTTGATATTTTTCCGATTTCATTATCCATCGAGAAATCTCTGAAAGTTACCATGTTCACACATAGAAGAAATATGGCAAAGACCGATTAGTCAATAGAATCGGTGGATATCCTGTGTTGATTCGTTGAGTTTCATATTCTAGCGAACAAAAGTAGAAGAACGGTAACTAGACTGAGCAGCACCGTCGAAGCCAGAACATCGTGGGGCGGTGTTGTGACACCGGGAATAAAAAAGCCAGTCCTATCTCGATATACCGCATATTCTTCCCCAAATTTGCCTGCAAGATGCTTCTCTTCGATCAAAGCAAGACCTAAGTATGCAATTAGAATCACAAACCAAAGAGCCACAGTGCCCTCTGGGCTCAGCCAACCTATACCAAATGTATGAATGAGTACCCAGTAACTCCATGCTGTGAATCCCGATGTCAGGAGCAGAAGCCCAAGATATTGAGGATGTCGAACGTAACGGTAGGGACCAGACATCACGAGGCCATTAGCTTTTCTTTTCTGTACAGCGAGATGCAGTATTGATGCAAGTGCAATGATCGCACCCAAATATGCCGCGATATTCATAGGATTAAGAGGATTTAAAACAAAGAATCCAACGGCTTCTGCTATTCCAGTGGGACCATTTCCGAGCATGGCAATAAGAAACACAAGTAGAGGCACAGACATGAGCCCAATCCAACTGACCATGCCGGGCATCTGTACTACGAGGGGTATCAGGTATGCGATAACGCGCAGGATGCCTTCCCTAGTCTTTTCAACTAGACCCATCCGTTGCACCCATTCAACATTCATCGGAAAGACACTTTAAATGCTTGAACTAAGCAACAAATCCGGGGCAAAAGGTCTTCATAACTCAAGTTTCTTTAGCAAGAGCACATCGCCGATATATAGAGGAATTGCGGTAACCTTGACGGGAGAAAACATCGAGCTCGCTGAACAGGATAAAATCTGTCCTGACGAGGAAGTCAGCGTGCTTAGCGTAGCTAATCTTTCGCTTGTCACATTCTTTGTACTGCTTGGACTCAGTATGGTGTCTCCAATCCTCCCAGAATACGCAGAGAGCTTCCAAGTTAGTTACACACTGGTTGGTGTCGTGATTTCATCTTTCGCTATCACACGAATGGTTCTGGACTTGCCTGCGGGAATTCTATCTGATATTTACGATAAAAGACGAATCATGATTCTAGGGCTGATTCTTCTCTCAGCTTCATCTGTGCTAGCTGGTATTGCCCCCACATACATCGCACTAGTAATCGCACGGATGATTGAAGGTGCAGGGTCAGCTATGTACGTTACTGCTGCCACAGTGCTACTCACTCAGATATGCGGAGAGGAACAAAGAGGACAGTACATGAGCTTGTATCTGGGAATGCTGCTTCTAGGATCTATTTTTGGTCCCACCTTCGGAGGTCTGCTTACACAAGCATATGGTATATCGGCACCTTTTTTCGTCTATGCGGTCCTCACAGGTTTGGCCATCATTCCAACAGTAGTGCTGCCAGATGTACGTAGTCCCAGAGATGGGTCTTCTGGTTTCCAAATGAGGGATACTTTGAATGACATACGTGCTGTTCTGTCCAATCAGCAATTTGTTCTAGTCACATTTACTGTATTTACTATGTTCCTACTGAGGACAGGTGTCAGGTCAACGTTGGTCCCGCTTTTCGCTTCAAACAATCTTGGTCTCGATTCAGGGACGATAGGTCTCATCCTTACCATTGGGGGGATAGCAACAGCATTGACCGTTACTCCAATAGGGCGGGTTTCAGATAGAATAGGTAGAAAAATACCCCTCGCAGTGTGTATTGTTCTAACAGCTGGGACTGTCCTGTGGATTCCATCTGCTACGGGCTTTGTTTCACTATCAGTTATCATAGCAGTATATGGCGCATCTGTTGGGCTCTCAGGTCCCAGTGCAGCCTTTGTGGCGGATGTCTCACCACAGGATAAACTAGAGGTTTCTATGGCTCTTTATCGCACAATTGGTGATTTCGGGTATGCTATTGGACCAACGCTTCTCGGTTTCGTAGCTGATCAAACGGCCGCTCCTGTCCCGGGTGCTTCACACTCAGGCCTGATCGGAATTGAACCCTTTGTTCTTGCCACACTGATTCTTGCCGCTGCATTCCTGGGGCTGCTAAAAGTAAGAGATCCAATAAGGAACAAAGGCCACTGAAATCGCAACGAATCACACTTCAGATTCCGGAGTATTGATGGTTCGAAGCTTCATCGCTTCGCTTGAGTCATTCTCTAAGAAAATGAGAGATATCAGCGATTATAAGGAGTTTTAAGATGAAAGGCTACTATTATGATTGAGAAAATGACGACAAAGGAAGAACCTCAGAAATACCCTCAAGACCCGGATAAGATAGCAGATCTCTTGAAGGCTATCTGGAATCTTGATGATGAAGAACGGGAGAAAGTCATCCGCTATATTAGGTCTTTGTCTCCATCCCAACGAAGGAAAAACAAAATCACTTTCTCATGGGCTGGGGGATTGAGTGAGTTTCGTGATGAATTCACCTCCTTGGAATTAGAGAATAAAGCATCCGAATGGAGACACCAATGATTCTAATTGACACAAATATCTTTCTCGAGATTCTTCTAGAACAAAAACGAGCCGAAGAAGCAACTAATTTCATTGATCACCAAAACACAGATGAAATCTTCATTAGTGATTTCACAATCCATTCAGTTGGCGTAATTATGTTTAGACCGTCTATCAATAAGCATGAACTGTATCATGATTTTGTTTATGATGTTCTTCTTAATGGTGGCGTTAGAACATTGACACTCGCTTTGAGCGATACGCCAAATCTCGTTTCTTCCTCCCGGAATTATAATCTCGATTTCGATGATGCTTATCAATATGTATTATGCAAGAAACATGACCTTGACATCGCGAGCTACGATACCGATTTCGATTCTACTGATTTGCACAGAATTGAGCCTTGAAAGGGTTATTGGCCCCTTTATTCGGAAGTCTATATTCAAGAATGTCTTGAGAATTCTTATTATTATCTAAGTGACGATGATTGCGTACTCGAGGAAAAAAATCAGTATCAAACTAAGAGTAGCAAAGCTAACTTTATTCATGCTTCATTTTCCGGAATGTTGATGGTTAGAAGCGTCATCGTTTCCCCAGAGTCATTTCGATAGCCATGAAGAGTTCCTTTCGGGATTTGAACAAGTCTGCCAGGCATAATACCATATTCTTCGTCTTCGAGCCAACCAACGCCGTTACCACTGATGAAGTAGAGCACATGGTGATAGTCGTCCCTATGCTCAGAAAACTCACCCTGTGGTTTCACTCGAGTAAGAGTGACCTTCGTGCCCGAGGAAAAGGCGGTCACAAGTGGAAAACCAACAACACCCTCCGTTATCTCATCTCTAACTACTTCAAAATCAGTTTTGGTTACTAGCTCGATTTCTTTCTGAAACATCATTATTACTCCCTTTTTCATTTTCAAGAGGGGCACTGGTCACATTTCAGTTCACTCTGACGACGCTAAGAACTCTTTGGATTCAATTGATAGTTTCCTAGTAATCGTCGTGAGATTAGTATATTGGGCTCAATGACTCACAAAGAATTGCGATGGACTTATTATCCGGACAATATACGATGCTAAGAACTTGAAGGCGCATCACTTATGAAGTGCAAAATCCTCCTCTTACTCTTTGCGTTGCTTATCGTCAGTAATGCTCAAGCAGCTGGAAAACA
>WJIL01000065.1 GCA_014730275.1 Candidatus Lokiarchaeota archaeon
GTCGTGGTGCTAGGATTTGTGGAATACGTCACGCAAAACCAGTACGATATCTATCAGGATTACGTTGCTCAAGGAGGGCGACTGTTCATCAACGATGCTTGCTCGTTTCTCTGTGAGGTGGGGTATGGAAATGGCTACATGTGGTTGGTCAAAGGCAAAGGCTTTGCGTTCAACGGCACGCATGCATGGAAATCCGTTTACCGACGCTGGCCACTGGAGAACCAGAACTGGGTTGGTAGCAACTTCAACCGGTTCCACTATGGCACGGTTCCATGGAATGCAACTGTGAACGCTAGCCATCCGGTGGGTGAGCACATGCAGTCGCACTATGGGTCCTCATTCACTACCTCGTACAGGGGCCACGAAGAGAACTACATCTCCAATGTCAGCGAAACAACCATGATCCTTCAGTGGAAGAATGCGTTGTATGACAGACCCATTGCAGTCTATGAGCACGACTATCAGAACGGAACGGTACTGCATACTGGTATCATGCTTTCGGAGGTCATGTACAACGACCTTCGACTGATGCGTTTGTTCATCAGCCTGTTGCGATATGCACTTCAAGGAGCAGTCTCCGAGTGGACATTTCCTGTTGAAGCAAACATCCAGGCAAGGGAGAACCCGTGATGAGCAGCGCAACAGAGCAGGCGATATTCAGGTGCAGTTTCCTGGAGCGCGTGCTGGACAGGCTCTATTGGCGATATCGCCGTAGTCTCGAGAAACAACAGAACAAGGAGACGGATTGAATGAGACTGCGTATACTGGCCATCCTGGTCATCTGTGCAGTGCTGGTCGTACCGGTTCGCGCACAGGGAGACATCTATCCCGTGACGAGAGAAAGCCATGACTATGCTCGATTCATGTCGATAGATGCTGATGAGGTTGAAACCTATCCACTGACGATTGACCTGCCGGTGGTACTACCAGAGACACCGGATGTTCCACATGGGAGAGACTACTGGGTACTGAGATATGCCAGTTCTTCCCATGATTCCGCTTCCGTACTCAAATCCAGATAATGCAGGTATCTCTCATAGTAGGTGTGTGAAAGATCTGATAGTTGCCACCATATGAAGACTCCTAAGATGAATATCAGAAGTGGAGGTCCAACAAATGAAATACCCGTTTTGAATTTCTCCCACCGCCCGGTATTCTGTGTTTCTACGTTTTCTTGACTCAAAATTGTTTTCTCCTGGATACTGGTTCGTGGAGTTGGCGCGCGCCAACTTGTATTATACATTTCTAAGATGCTGTCGAGATGTGATCGCAGCCCATACCTCATCAATAAATCCTGCATAGCCTTCCAGTCTGAACGTCTCGGATGGCGTATAGATCTTGATTGCTTCTTTCTTGAAAAACGCCCAAATCAGAACGAGTATCACTCCGACGCCCATGGACAGGAGAGCGAGGTAGTAGGTCCCGACATAATACCAGAACAAAAAGCCCATTCCGGAGAAGAGACTGAGGAGCATCGGCGAAATAGCCATGGTTGTTCCTATCACTGCCAGCTTGTTACTGAATCGTCTCCATTTTTCCATCCATATCGCGCCTATGAACGAAATCAGTAGCTCGAATCGATTCCAGGAGTGTCCCTTGGCAATTACTCTGCGTTCGTCTATCTGAATATCCGTGAATTCGATATCGTTGATTTCAAACCTTGATGAACGTGTGAATGTGGATTCTGCTGAATGTGCCTCCATGTGCACCACGCCATTCTGTTGTCCTCACTCCCACTTAGGTGTTATTCGGATGGATTTACCAATGTTCTCGTCGCACAGTATTGGTAAATCTCGCGTGGTGACTAAATAGGGCTGTACGGAATCACGTGTAGACCTCAGAGGATATTGACGATATGGACTCTATGAAAGCGATTCTGCGATGTGCTATAATAGACATGGCATTGGATCTCATTGGACAGAAAACAGACAAGTACTCTCAGCAAGAGGGGCGGTGTTGTGAAGACTGTCCCGTGATCAAGGAGCTTAGGAACGACCTGCATCTGGCACAGCTGCAAGAGCGTGGAGAAATAGTAGACGAACTGAAACTCAAGTACGGGATTTCGCCGGTCTAGGAAAGGATCTCTTCTATCGCCTTGAGATGCTTGGCCACTTCGATGCCTTTGTCCGTGAGAACGATGTTCACTCTCACCCGGCCTTTCTCTTGTTCTTTCGTTGCAAGACCATATTGCTGAAGGATACGCAGCGACCTGTAGTAATTTGATGTTCCTACCGCGCGTCCAAGTTCAGAAACAATTCGATTTTCTCCTTTTCGGCGTGCATCATCCAAAATCAATATCAATCTAAGTAATCCGGTTTGAGAATCGAATTTCTCCATATTTTTGTGAACATCAAATTCCATATTTTGAATTCTACTATCGGGTATTATAGATTATCTTCCTCTTTTCGGTTTTTAAAATATGGAATATATTTAAATAGTCTCGTACGAGAATGAGGTATAGATGTTTCAGAATTTCAAAAAGTAAAATGGTGTGAACTATGAACTATAAACACGTAGCAATTCCGAAGGAGCCTACCGCACAAGAGCTCCTGGATGAAATCGCAGAAGTGAAGAAACGCTTACAGAAATACATCCCAGAGTCGCTTTCTGATGGTCTCGCAGTACGACTTGCCATCAACATAGTTGCGAACCTAGAGGATGATAGTGCTTTGCTCCGGCCACCCATGGTTGAGCAATTAATCGATGAAGATGTAATGATTGGCACGAGTCATACTGCTCAGCTTGCGGAGGGTGCCTGAACTGGCGTCAGAGGATCTAACAGAACTGGAGGAAATCGGGGAAGAGCTGCAGAAGCGCAAGCTTTCCCATGATGCTCCCGACTCAATGTGGGTGGAAGAAGTTCAGAAACAGTTTCCCGACTTGGCACCTGATCATTATTTTGAAGCGCTGAAAGGATATCTTTCAGAAGATCCGAAGTACGATACGCAGTCAAAATGTGCAGAAGAACTGAATGTAACACAGGGCCGAATCTCTCAGGTCTTTGGGCGAATCACTGCAAAGGTCGACGAGCTCAAGCAAACCCAACCAGAACCAGCTGAACCTCGAGAAGAGACGCTCAGTCCAAAACGAGTAAATGAGATTCTGAAGAGCGGGAGTCCGACTCAACTGGATCCATACGCGATTCTCCCGCGGGATGAGGACCATCCGAAGTACGATTGGTTCAGAGA
>WJIL01000066.1 GCA_014730275.1 Candidatus Lokiarchaeota archaeon
AGAAGTGTAAGAAATCCGTAAGATTTCCTCCAAGTGCTATTGTGACTGAGGGCGGTAGGAGTTTATTAGGCTCAGTAGGAGACCGGGGTTCAGTAGGACTAGGCAAGTGGGCTAATGATTCGTCATGAAGCACGCGGCCGAAAGCTGTAAGGAAGACTCGTTCTTCTAAACAGAAGTCCTCACTCTCTGCACAGGGACTCTATCAAGTCCCGGAGAGTCCGCGGCTGTTCACCTCGTCTGTAATGGGCCTCCTCAGCGGCGGTGACAATGTTGAGGTGGGTGATCATGACCACGCCGTGGCAAGCACTGTGGAAGACCTCGCTGTCCCCGGGAGTGATGACCCGGGGCAACGACAGGAGAAAGAAGCCAGGACCGCGGGAGGAACTCCGTTCCGGTGAACGCGGACAAAGTCCCTACTGACTCACGGGCCTACGGGTACCGTGGGGGCGGCGACGCTGGCAGGGGAAGGGTGGAACACAGAAGTTTCACGCAGTTCCTAAACTGTAAGAAACATGTTATCAAGAGTCAACTCAGACGGATAAGTCAACGATTGACAGCATGACTGCATCTCATGCGAGTGCTGCTGACCCTGCTAGGGTTGTCAAATATATGGTCATCCAAGGGCATAGATATCAGGGCAATTCGCTGATTGACTTGAGAATCAAAGACAGCAATGTGGAAGTGGATTTCAACGCTCACAATCACAATTGCCCAAGAATACATGAATAGTGCATTGAGTGCTCTTGATGCGTTCGCTGGTCCTGTTGTACTCGTTTGGGGCGTCATATTTGCTGGAAATACTATTTCGAAGCAATCTATCTTTGGCAGATTATTAGGCTTCCTTGACAAATACCGGAGTACACCTTTGGAGGATTGGGGATATCATGACACATTTTTCCTGATGAGCCGGGTAATGGTAACTCTGTTGGGAATTGCTGTTGCAGCAGGCATCTTTTTCAGTGGAGTGAGTCAATAGACACAAAGCGGGTATCAAACAAATGGGGAATAGAAAGTGAGCATTGAATCACCGATTATTATCACTGTAGGGTTAATATCGGCCATTCCATTGTTCGTTTTTTTAGTCTCTGAGAATATTACGGGCATCTACAAAAAAAGAATACTGCAGGGGAAGATTTCATCAAAATCAGAGCTCCCATCGCTCGTCAAACTACATATGCGCCTTGTTCAGGATATCAAGTTGAACCTCTTGGCAGGTTTTGGTTCATTAGCAATCTTGTTTGGAATACCAACTATTACTGTTTCTATTCTATGGCCTTTAGAACTGCTCTCTTTCCTCCAATCCCTACCCTTCTGGGTGATTCTTTGTTCCATTCTTATGCTCCTGACTGTGGGGTGTAATAGCCCAGACCCAACTGGAGGTTTGGGGTCTGCGCACGAAGTATTGGAAAAGGAACAAGCTGGAGAATAATTTGCCCTAACTAATGTTCCATTTGGAACAGCAAAATCTCCTTCATGATATTGATTATCCCGCCAACACCAGTTTTGGCGTATTCATAGTTGGAGTGATGCTCCGGGTATTCACTGCGACTGCAATATGTAGGCTATCAGAACAGCTCTACGAAGTTTGGGGAAATTTATCAGAGCAACAATGATTTAAAATGGCATGTTTATCTCCTCTCTTTCAAATCAGAACTTTGCGACGTACAATTACGTCGAGAGTGGAGGAAGTGGATGGCAAGAATCCACGTATGTTCAACCGCTAGACCGTACATATGGACTCTATCGGCCCACCGGGTTTTCGGTTGTCGATCAGTTGTGGCAACAATCCCACACCTCGGAGAAGACATATGGGGTTTTTTGTCTAGAATAGTCAGCAATAGACAAGCTGAAGAAGTAGAACGAAAATGGGTTTTTCTTATTCATTTCTGGTGGGCTGCATGGAGCCACACTGGCCTTAAGGCTGCATTGAGCGCCCGGAGAATCGATTGACGAAGGTGGATTATGAGCCTGAGCGATATGAGCACCTTATTTATTTGGGTTAAACTCGTGCTAATCATCGAGCTTTTCATGGCGGCCTACCAGATAGCGGGATATTCCGTCTTGGGACTATGCTGAGATTCGGATGCTCAATTCAAATGCAAAAGAAGTCTTAATACAAAGGGATGAAAGAAATGGAGAGCCTGTTCGTGAATGCGGATTTCCTAGCGTATATGGTCATAATGTGGATTGTGAATCTACTTTTTGTGGCTTTGGGATCGAGGATGTTCCTGACACCTCTTAAAGAAAAATCAGCAATAACAGTTGCTGAGTTTCGAGGAGCTTACGGACGTGCTACCTTCATAGGAGTTCTACCTTTCATACTGATATGGCTCCTTGTATCCCCTGTGCTGTTTGGTGCGGATGTTTCGCTTGGTTTTGCAGGGTGGTTATACTATGCACATTGGATTGAAGTCTTTCTAGGTGCGGCAGGCACTTATCTCCTCTCAGAAACGGTCATTATATATCACAAGAATGGAATGAATATCATCTCGGAAAATCAAAAAGAAAAGGCTCAAGAACCAATGCCTTGGGAGGCATTCTAAGGTTTGTCCAGAGGACGTGCAGGAACGGATTCCTATTTAATATCAGATTGCTCTTATGCGGCTTTCAGCCACCGCATTTATTGGAATCCTGTTGCATATGAAAATCTTGATGGTTCGAGTAATAGTAATATGCTCCCAGGTCAGAATTTCAATTTGCACCTCGTGGCAGATTCTGGTTCATCCGCAATTGGTCAGAAAAGGGGACTAAGGGGCGATCTGCAGGAGCGAATCTAGTATGTTCACTAGTCATTTTGGGAGTAATAGTTACGTGCGGACTTCATATTGCTACATCACAGTAATAGACAAGCTGAAGGAGTAGAACGAAAATGGGTTTTTCTTATTCATTTCTGGTGGGCCTGGCTCTTTATAGTATGTCTGTGCTTGCCTTCCTCTATGTTGTTGTGCAAGGCAGCAAAGCTATATGGAAGAGAAGGGCAAATGTCCAAGAAGAAATAACTGGAGTTGCATCGTTCTATGTTGCAGCAGCTTCACGAATGACCACACATGTGCTTTTCTGGTTTGGATTATTCTTAATTCCGTTACTCCTCTTCCTCATCCCCAATATCC
>WJIL01000067.1 GCA_014730275.1 Candidatus Lokiarchaeota archaeon
ACCATAGTGCAAGACCGGCAAACCCTCGAGCCAAATATCGTAATTCCAATTCGAAAGCAGTTGCTGTTGATGATTTCTGTTTCAGTCTAAAGTATAGAGAACTGATGTTCGGTTCTCTAAGGTCTGATTCAAGTACTAGAAATCTATGCTGTTTCACCTGTCTTATCGTCCAGGCATCTGTATTCTTACCGGGTTGAATATCTTCAGAAGGATGTGCATTTCTTCGGAATCCTTGACTTCCGGTCAATTCGTCCAGTAAGCCGCGAATGTACCACATATTGCTCCCATAGTTATGCCCATTCGAAGCAATGGAGTGTAGCATTGAGTTCCATAGCCTTTCTGCAGATGTGGGAACCAACTCTCTAAACCAAAGATGGAAAAATGATCCCCCTGCCCAAGCTGGATCTCCTTTTCGAATCCACTCAGCTGGCTCAGCTTCTCCTTTGATAGATTCACCTCGTGCTCGTTGAAAGGTTCCCTGAAGAGCAAGCCGGATTGCTTCTCGTGAAGATAGAAGCTTTTGAGGAATCAGTCGGGTAATGCTGTCCTCTCTCGTGGCCGTTTCAGTGCGGAGCCCTTCAATTAGGGGCACAGCTATCTCTGATGGAACTGGAGTAATGAGACCAACCCAATAGGAGCTCAATCCGGTGGTAAGCACAGGTATAGGAATGACAATTCGTCTGGGGAGTTCAGCTTCTTCAGCATAAATTCTCATTAGCTTTTGATATGTGACTACATCTCTACCCCCAATGTCAAACTCCTCACCTATAGTCTCAGGTTGTTCAAGACATCCTGCAAGGTATTCCATGACATTGCTAACAGCAATTGGTTGTGTTTTTGTTCTCACCCATCTTGGAGGCGTCATAATCGGGAGTCTCTCGACAAGATAACGCATGATCTCAAATGACGCACTTCCCTCTCCTACTATCATAGCTGCTCGAAAAGTTGTCACTGGAACGCTGCCTTCTCTGAGAATCTGATTTACTTCTTCTCGAGACCTCAAGTGTTCGCTTGTGTCCTCTGAGATGTTCCCAAGTCCGCTGAGGTAGACTATTCTGTTTAGTCCTAGTTCCTCCGCCGTCTCCCGCATATTTGTTGAACCTATACGATCGAGTTCCCTATATTTTTCTCCGGCATACATTGAATGAACCAGATAGAAAGCACTAGCGCATCCTGAACATGCATCCAACAGACTCTCCTTATCCAAGACGTCAACTTTGACTGAAGTTACTCTTGGATGGGTCGCCCAATCATTTGCGAGGAGCTTGTCATTGCTCCTGTAAGTGGCTGTGACAGAATACCCCTCAGATATGAGCTTCTCTACAAGACGTTTCCCTATGTATCCGGTAGAACCTACAACAAGGGCATTCCTAGAAGAACTCATAACCTCATATACATGCCCGAAATCTCTTTACTCTTTCTAAAGCCTGCTTTTCTGCCTAATTTTTAGACCAATGTACACATAGCGGAGGAGTAACAGAGTCAAAAGAATAAAAATCGCGAAACCTACGACACTTCCAGCAAACAAGAATCCGATGCTTACTGAGAATATCATTAGCGTCATTGCCAAATAGCTTCTAAATGACCCCGCTGCAGAACATCTCCTGGAACAATATGTGCCCCAAAATGAGGTATCTCCCTTGCCGCACCATTGGCAGTTGCCTTTTGGTGGGCCATACTGTCCTTTTCTTGGATAGTCATTACTAGCATCCATATTTTGCTAGAGAGGAGTACGAAAATAAATTCTCGCAAAAAATAGAGTGTGGAAAATACATCTGACTTAACCGACCTGTTCTAGATTCTCCTCTCTTGCCATTAGTTGGTTGGCATCAAAGTTATCCTTCTCTCGATGAGTCTATTCTCCTCGCTGACCGAAACAAACTCGCTAGAGCTTGAGTACGTGTAGAAATTCTGATAGAGATAATGGTGTTCTTCAGTGTCGAATGTGTACCAGAGCTGAAATAGGTCATCAAAGTGCACACTGAATGGATTTCCACTTTGCCCTCCAGGAATGACACAGCGCGAATTGAGAGGATTCTCCAAGTCGATCACATGTCTCAAGACTGGACCCGTGGTCATCTCCCACCCATGAGACGGAAAGAGCGTATGTTGTCCTCGTATCGGTCCTCCCTTGATGGTTGTTAGACCTGCGATATGCTCCACATTGATAGTGTGATGAAGCCCATATTCCCAACTGTCAGTATTTTCGCCGTAGAGCGAATGCATTGTGTTGATTGCTATGTGCAACGATCTGACTAGGATATGATCTCTTGTTTCTATCAACCCTTCAGTCCGGGTATCATCAAAATAGGCAGATTCGTTTTCTAATATGAGTTGCTCCAGAATTGGTGCTCGGGGATAGGAACTTGAAGGCAACGCATTAGACTTCATTGATGACTCTTCAAGGAGGGGTATGAGAACATCCAATTCTTCAAATGTTTCCGACCTGATCGCATCATACAGATACATCCATAGAGTTGGTGCTTTCAAATCGGTCGCCATTTCATAGTCCCAATCATTGAACAAACCTACAATCATCTCTATGCTTTCATTGCCATCTCCTAGATTATCCCATGCAGAAACAACTTTTGGTACAATACTTCTGGCTCGAATCTCGATTGCATCTGCTTGAAATCGCATCAAGTCCTCTGTGGTGATACTATTGTCCGCATCTAGTAGTTCATTTATTCTCCTTCCCCGATAGCCATCAACATACGGGCCAACTAATGGATATCCATACTCATTCGGGTTGATTGATCGTTGATTTGCTGAAGAAACGTGTCCCCGTGATGGATTAACTTCCCTAGGAAGGTATGCATAGGGAACATTACTGACCATGCCCACTGAGTCGTTGAGTGCAACCACAGGATACATCCCGCTGTACCCATTTCGTATTGGAATGCGGCCACAAACTGTCATGGCGATGTTGCCTGCCTTGTCAGCATAGGCGAAATTGAAGACGGGGTTATCCCACCACGAGACCGCATCGAAATAGTCCTCAATATTTTCTGCTTTGTTCAGCTTCGTTGCTGCAATGA